>NZ_JACVVG010000035.1:0-53566 GCF_016647875.1 Pseudomonas sp. S36
CCCCATTTTGCCTTTTGTTTCCCGCCGCCGGGGCCCCAACCGCGCCCCCAACCGCCTCAGCCCACCTCACTGGCCTGTATGGCTGTCAACGCGATGGTATGCACAATATCGTCAACCTGCGCGCCACGCGGCAGGTCATTCACCGGCTTGCGCAAACCCTGCAACATTGGCCCCAGGCTCACACCGTCGGTGCTGCGTTGCACAGCCTTGTGGGTGGTGTTGCCGGTGTTCAGATCTGGGAATACGAACACCGTCGCCCGCCCAGCTACCTGGCTGCCCGGTGCCAGGTCGCGGGCAATCGCCGGGTTGACCGCAGCGTCGTATTGCAACGGCCCATCAATCAACAGTTCTCTGGCCGCGTCCTGGGCAATGCGTGTGGCTTCACGCACCTTGTCCACTTCTTCATCACTGGCCGAGTCGCTTGAATAGCTGATCATCGCCACCCGTGGCGCAATGCCAAACGACTGGGCCGATGCTGCACTCTGCCGGGCGATCTCTGCCAGCTCCGCAGCGCTGGGGTGTGGGTTCATCACGCAATCGCCGTACACCAGCACCTGCTCGGGGAACAGCATGAAGAACACCGAGGAGACCAGGCTGGCACCCGGGGCCGTCTTGATCAGTTGCAGGGCCGGGCGAATGGTGTTGGCGGTGGAGTGCACCAGGCCAGAAACCAGGCCATCCACTTCGCCAAGGGCCAGCATCATGGTGCCGATGACCACCGGGTCTTCAAGCTGCTGTTCCGCCATCGGCGCGTTGAGGTTCTTGCTGTTGCGCAGCGCCACCATGGGTTCCACGTAGCGGCCACGGATCAGCTCCGGGTCCAGCACTTCCAGGCCATCGGGCAAGGTGATGCCCTGGGCGCGTGCCACGGCGTCCACCTCGTCGGGCTTGGCCAGCAGCACGCAGCGGGCGATACCACGGGCCTGGCAGATAGCCGCCGCCTGTACCAGCAACGGCTCGGCGCCCTCGGGCAGCACGATCCGCTTGTTGGCCTGTTGCGCCCGTTGGATCAACTGGTAGCGGAACACCGCCGGCGACAGACGCAGCTCCCGAGGGGTGCCGCAACGCTGATGCAGCCAGGCTGCGTCGAGGTGGCTGGCCACGAAGTCGGTGATGAATTCGGCCCGTTCGCGGTCGTCCACCGGGATTTCCCGGTTCAGCGAATTGAGGCGGTTGGCGGTGTCGTAGGAGCCGGTGCTCACCGACAGGATCGGCAGCCCGGCCTGCAGCGCGCCCCGGCACAGGCCAAGGATGCGAGCGTCGGGCTTGCTGTCGCTGGTCAGCAGCAACCCGGCCAGAGGCACGCCGTTGATGGCGGCCAGGCTGACGGCCAGGATGATGTCGTCGCGGTCGCCGGGTGTGACCACCAGCGTACCCGGCGTGAGCAGCGGCACGGTGTTGGCCACGGTACGCGCGCAGATGATGATCTTGCTCATGCGCCGTTGCTCGTAGTCGCCGGTGTTGAGAACCTGGGCACCCAGCAGGTCAGCCACGTCGCGGGTACGCGGGGCGTTCAGTTCGGGCTGGTAAGGGATGCACCCCAGCAGGCGGAAGTCGTCGCCACGCAACAGTGGCGAGTGCTCGCGAAGGCGGGTGGAGAACGCCGCCATGCTTTCATCGGTGCGTACCTTGTTGAGGATGACGCCGAGCACTTTCGGGTCCCTTGGGCCCCCGAACAGCTGAGCCTGCAGCTCGACCCGGCCAGACAGCTCGCTGAGCACTTCATGCTCGGCGGCCGACACCAGAATCACCTCGGCGTCCAGGCTTTTGGCCAGGTGCAGGTTCACCCGCGCGGCGTAGCTGGCGTGACGGGTAGGCACCATGCCTTCGACCACCACCACGTCGTTACCGACGCAGGCTTGCCGATACAGGGTAATGATGCCTTCAAGCAGTTCGTCCAGCTGGCCATCGCCCAGCATCCGCTCCACCTGCCCCAGGCTCATGGGCGTGGGGGGCTTGATGCCATGGGTGCGGGCAACCAGCTCGGTGGACCTTTCCGGGCCCGTGTCGCCTGGGTGCGGCTGGGCGATCGGTTTGAAGAACCCGACCTTCAACCCGGCGCGTTCCAGGGTGCGGATAAGGCCCAGGCTGATGGAGGTAAGGCCGACGCCGAAGTCGGTTGGCGCTATGAAAAAAGTCTGCATGCGTGCTTCTCAAGATAAGCGGTGCAATGAATCAACGGTCAAGGGTAGCGCTATCGGTTGCCGGTGCGCACCCGTTGCACATCAATGCCGGGTGCTGATGCAGCGCAATGATCCGACTGGTGGACCGTTGCTCGTCAGCAGGGCGTTCGCATTCGGGCGATGGCTTGGTTACACTTGCCCGTTCTACATTCTTTTGCAAAAGGTCTTGCCCCATGCTGATCGCCGCCAACAAGGCAGTCTCCATCGACTATACCCTGACCAACGACGCCGGGGAGACCATCGACAGCTCCGCCGGTGGCGCGCCGCTGGTTTACCTGCACGGTGCCGGCAACATCATCCCAGGCCTGGAAAAGGCCCTGGAAGGCAAGCAGGCCGGTGACGAGCTGAACGTCGCCATCGAGCCGGAAGACGCCTACGGCGAGTACCTCGCCGAGCTGGTAAGCACCCTGAACCGCAGCATGTTCGAAGGCGTTGACCAACTGGAAGTGGGCATGCAGTTCCACGCTTCTGCGCCCGATGGCCAGATGCAGATCGTCACCATCCGCGACATCGACGGCGATGACGTCACCGTTGATGGCAACCACCCACTGGCTGGCCAGCGCCTGAACTTCCAGGTCAAGGTCGTCGAAGTGCGTGACGCCACCGAGGAAGAAGTTGCCCACCGTCACATCCACGGTGAAGGTGGCCATCACCACTGATTTTCTGCGCTAAGCTCAGAGAGTCGCCAGGCGCTCGGGCAAACCGTTCGGCCTTCCCCAGGGAAGCGGGCGGTTTGGACGAGCGCCTTTTTAGTGGGCGCAATTTGCCTGCGGGGTTGTCGGCATCCTGAGAGGGGGTTTCATCATGAGTGCATTTCACGACCTGAAGTTGAACGCGCTGAACGGCGGTGAGCTGCCCCTGGCGCCTTTCAAAGGCCAAGTGGTGCTGGTGGTCAACGTCGCCTCCAAATGTGGCCTGACGCCTCAGTACAAAGCGTTGGAGAATCTCTACCAGGATTACCGTGACCGCGGTTTCAACGTACTTGGCCTGCCGTGCAACCAGTTTGCCGGGCAGGAGCCGGGCACTGACAAGGACATTCAGGACTTCTGCAGCCTTAACTACGGGGTGAACTTCCCGCTGGGTGCCAAACTGGAAGTCAACGGGCCGCAGCGCCATGCGCTGTATCGGCTGTTGGCGGGCGAGGGGGCCGAGTTCCCGGGTGACATCACCTGGAATTTCGAGAAGTTTCTGGTGGGCAAGGATGGGCGGGTACTGGCGCGCTTTTCGCCGCGCACGGCACCGGATGACCCGGCAGTGGTGCAGGCGATCGAGAAAGCGTTGGGCTGATTGCCGGGTGGTTGTGGGCGGTTTGAGGGGCGCCGTTTGCACGGCGTATCGCCAGCAAGCTGCCGCCAACCGGGTGGGCGCATGCGGGTAGGCTGCCTTGTTGCTGGCAAGCGCTGTGCAGGTAGCTTTCGAACTGCTCGACGATGGCCGGCCAGCCCTGGTGGCTGGCATGCTGGCGGGCATTCAGGCGCACGCGGCGCAGGGTTTCTTCTTCTTCCAGTAACCAGCAGGCAGCATCCATGAAGGCTGCCTGGTCACCTGGCATGGCCAGCGCCCCGCTGTGACCGTGGCGGATATGCTGGGCGGCGGCGGCCTCGTCGTAAGCGACCACAGCCAGGCCTGAGGCCATGGCTTCGAGTACCACATTGCCAAAGGTTTCGGTCAGGCTGGGGAACAGGAACAGGTCGCCACTGGCGTAATGCTCGGCCAGCGCTTCGCCGCGCTGGGCACCGCAGAATATGGCATCAGGCATTTGCTGCTGCAGCGCAGCGCGCTGCGGCCCATCCCCCACCACGATCAGGCGTAGACGGCATTGGGGGTGCGCCTGCTGCAAGGCGTGCATGCTTGGCGCCAGCAGGCCCAGGTTCTTTTCCACTGCCAGCCGGCCCACATGCAGCACGGCGATGTCTTGCGGGCCCAACCCCCAGCCGGCGCGCAGGGCTTGGTTGCGCCGGGCGGGGTGGAACAGGCAGGCATCCACCCCGCGCGCCAGCAATGCCAGGCGCTCGAACCCGCGGCGCTCCAGCTCCAGGCGCTGGCTGAGGCTAGGGACCAGGGTAACCGCGGTGCGCCGGTGGAACCAGCGCAGGTAATGGGTGAGCAGGCGTGCCAGCAGCCCCAGGCCATACTGGCCCGAGTACTGCGGGAAGTTGGTATGAAACCCGCTGACAACCGCGACCCCCAGGCGCCTGGCGGCGCGCAGGGCACTGAGCCCCAGCGGCCCCTCGGTGGCGATGTACAGCACATCCGGGCGTTCTCGGCGCCAGCGGCGCAACAGCCTGTGCATCGACACCTCGCCCCATTGCAGCCCAGGGTAGCCAGGTAGCGCCCAGCCCCTGCACAGCACGACTGCGGTGTTGCTCTCTGCCGCCCCGTCACCGGCCTGCCGGGGGCGCACCACCGTCACCTTGTGGCCCCGCTGGCACAGCCCTTCGCTAAGGCGGCCAAGGGTGTTGGCCACGCCGTTGATCTCGGGTGGGAAGGTTTCGCTGACCAGGACGATATGCAGGGCGGGTGTGTTCATAAAGAAAGTTTCCGCCGGCAGGGTTGCGCCAATGTGACGTGAACATGACGTAAAGATGACGCCTGATTTGTGCCACTTCATTTTTATGAAATTTTGCTGGCCGAACGCTCAAGACCCTGCCGCGCCCGCCGATTAAAGGGGTATTCGCCCTTACGCTCCAGGAGAGCGGTGATGTTCAATAACAAGCTCAAGCAAGAAATTCGTCAACTGCGTGAAGACCTGATGACCGTCGAACAGGTCAAGAGCAGCCTCGATAGCGAGATGCTGGTCCTGCAGCTCGATCCTAACGGGCGAATTGAAATGGTCAACGGCAACTTCGAGAGCGAAATGCTCTACCGTGCCGACCAATTGCTGGGGCGCAACATCGAAGACATCGTGCCCACCCACGTCAAGTCGCTGGATTTCTACAAGCGGCTGAAGACCGCCATCAGCCGGGGCGAGCACCTGCACGGTGCGGTACGCCTGCTGCGTGGCGATGGCCAGGAAGCCTGGCTGCGATCGATCCTGCAACCTGTGAAGGGCATCGATGGGCGCATCAAGTATTTCTCGCTGCACTCAAGCGACCTTACCCGCACCATCGTCACCTCCCGCGAGCATGAGAGCCTGATCAAGGCACTGATGCGTTCTACGGCGGTGATCGAGTTCGACCTCGACGGCAACATCCTCACGGCCAACGACCGCTTTCTGTCTGCGGTGGGGTACCGCCTGGACCAAATTCGCGGCAAGCATCACCGCATCTTCTGCGAACCTGAAGAAGCCAACTCCACGGCCTACCAGGCGTTCTGGGACAAGCTGCGCCGTGGCGAGTACATTGCCGAGCGCTTCAAGCGCATCGATGCCCACGGGCGGGTGATTTGGCTGGAGGCGTCCTACAACCCCATCTTCAATGCCCACGATGAGCTGTACAAGGTGGTGAAGTTCGCCACTGTGATCACCGAACAGGTCAACCAGGAGCAGGCGGTGGCCAGTGCTGCTGATGTGGCCTACAACACCTCGCGCGACACCGACGACAGCGCGCGCAGGGCCACCGACGTGGTCACCCAGTCCGTCAGTGTGATGCGTGGGCTTGAGGCATCCATGCAACAGGCCGCCGAAGGTATCCAGGCGCTGGACACGCAGTCGCGGGTGATCGGCTCGATCATCAAGACCATCAGCGATATCGCTGGGCAGACCAACCTGCTGGCGCTCAACGCTGCCATCGAAGCAGCCCGTGCAGGCGAGCAGGGCCGTGGTTTTGCCGTGGTGGCCGATGAGGTGCGCCAGCTGGCGTCACGCACCAGCACGGCTACCGAGGAAATAGCCCGGGTGGTCCAGCAGAACGAGCAACTGGCTCAGGCCGCAGTGGCAATCATCGACACCAGCAAGCGGCAGGCCGAGGAAGGTATGGCCTTGGCAGACCAGACAGGTAACGTGATCATCGAGATCCAGGATGGGGCCAAGCGGGTTGTGGACATTGTGGGCCAGTTTTCTAGCAGGCTTGGGCAGTAGTACGCGGTTAAGCGCCTCTCCGATGTGTAGGTAAGGGGGGGCGCTGGGCGCCCCATCGCGACCTGCGGTCGCTCCTACGGGCGGTCGTTGGTCAGTTTCGCTCTCGCACCCAGAACAAGGTGGCGCCGGCCACCGCCGCCGGCATCATCAGCACGTTCACCCCGGGGATCAGCAGCGCCAGGTAAGTTACCCCGCCAAACCCCAGGCTCTGCCAGCGCTTCTGGCGCAGCCAGGCGAGCATGTCCTGCCAGCTCATCTTGTTGTTGTCGGCCGGGTAGTCGATGTACTGGATGGCCATCATCCAGACGCCGAAAACCAACCACAATGGCGCAGCCACCACGTTCACCACCGGTACCAGCGAGAGGATGAACAGCCCAATGGCCCGCGGCAAAAAATACCCCAGCTTGCGCATTTCGCGGCTGAGGGTGCGGGGTACCATGGCTGCCAGCTCGCCCCAGCTGAACGCCGGGAAGTTATCCTGGCCGCGTACCACCACTTCGACCTTTTCGGCCAGAAACCCGTTGAAGGGCGCGGCTATTACGTTGGCCACCAGGGTAAAGGTGAAGAACACCATCAGGATGATCAGCGCCACGAACAAAGGCCACAGGATGTACGTGAGAAAGCTCAGCCAGCTGGGTAGGGTAGGCATGAGGGTGTCCACCCACAGGCTGAACTGATGGCCGGCAAAGTAGATCAGGCCACCGAACAGCAACAGGTTCACGGCCAGTGGCAGCAGCACGAACAGCCGCAGGTTGGGGCTCAGCACCAGTTTCAGGCCTTCACGCAGATACTGGGGGCCAGAGAGGACGGGGGCTTGCATCGGGGTACTCCGCAGAGGGTTGAAAACGCGCTGACCTTACCCGAGTTTGCCGCCTGCACCAAAGGCAACCCGCTGGCGGGAAACTGCTGGTAACAAACCCGTAGACCACGGAAAGCTGGCAAATTCACCGTATAGACAATGGCTATGAGGTGGATTGTCGAAGGATATTTCCTTAATCTTTGCCACCTCGCTACAGTGCGCTCAACTTTCAGCTTTACGGGCCTGCGCGTCGTAGCCTTCCCCAAAGTGCTGCGCGGGCCCCTTTTATTTCCACAGCTGGCCGGGCCGGTCCATCATGGCCGGCCTCGCAGCCCGCTCGACAGGAGTTCGACATGTCCGAAGTACGTCATTCGCGCGTCATCATTCTGGGTTCCGGCCCTGCCGGTTACAGCGCAGCAGTGTATGCCGCCCGTGCCAACCTCAAGCCGCTGCTGATCACCGGCATGCAGGCCGGTGGCCAGCTGACCACCACGACTGAAGTCGACAACTGGCCGGGTGACCCCCACGGCTTGACTGGCCCGGCGCTGATGCAGCGCATGCAGGAGCACGCCGAGCGCTTCGAGACCGAAATCGTGTTTGACCACATCAACGCTGTCGATCTGGCCAACAAGCCGTTCACCCTCAAAGGTGACAGCGGCACCTACACCTGTGACGCCTTGATCGTTGCCACCGGTGCCAGTGCTCGCTACCTGGGCCTGCCTTCCGAAGAAGCGTTCATGGGCAAGGGCGTCTCGGCCTGCGCCACGTGCGACGGGTTCTTCTACCGCAACAAGCCGGTAGCCGTGGTAGGTGGTGGCAACACTGCCGTGGAAGAGGCGCTGTACCTGGCCAATATCGCCAGCAAGGTGACCCTGGTTCACCGCCGTGACACCTTCCGTGCCGAGAAGATTCTGGTCGACAAGCTGCACGCTCGCGTTGCCGAAGGCAAGATCGAGCTCAAGCTCAACGCCACGCTGGACGAAGTGCTGGGCGACAACATGGGTGTGACCGGTGCCCGCCTGAAGAACAACGACGGCAGCAGCGACGAGCTGAAGGTCGACGGTGTGTTCATCGCCATTGGCCACACCCCGAACACCTCGCTGTTCGAGGGCCAGTTGACCCTGAAGGACGGCTACCTGGTGGTCAGCGGTAGCCGCGAAGGCAATGCTACCGCCACCAACGTGGAAGGTGTGTTTGCCGCTGGCGACGTAGCCGACCACGTCTACCGTCAGGCGATCACGTCGGCAGGTGCAGGCTGCATGGCCGCACTGGACGTCGAGCGTTACCTCGACGGCCTGGCCAACGCCGCCTTCTGACCTGGCAAGCCGGGGCCGCTTGGCGGCCCCGTGTTACAGGCTAAGGCGCATCGACAGGTCGACCGCCTTTACGTCCTTGGTCATTGCACCGATCGAAATATAGTCCACGCCCGTTTCGGCAATTTCCCGCAAAGTTGCCTCGCTGACCCCACCGCTGGCTTCCAGCTTCGCTTTGCCCGCAGTGATCCCCACCGCCTCGCGCATCTCGTCCAGGCTCAGCTCATCAAGCATGATGATGTCGGCGCCCGCCGCCAGCGCCTGGCGCAGCTCGTCCAGGGTTTCTACTTCAATCTCCACCGGCTTGCCTGGGGCGATGCGGTGCGCGGCGGTTACCGCTTCGGCCACGCCACCACTGGCGGCAATGTGGTTCTCCTTGATCAGGAACGCGTCGTACAAGCCAATGCGATGGTTGTGGCAACCGCCGCAGGTGACTGCGTACTTCTGCGCCAGGCGCAGCCCCGGCAGCGTCTTGCGGGTGTCGAGCAGGCGCACCTGGGTGCCCTGCACCAGGTCGGCCAGCAGCCGGGCGCGGGTAGCCACGCCGGACAGCATCTGCAGGAAGTTCAGGGCACTGCGTTCACCGCTGAGCAGCGACCGCGCCGGCCCCTCCAGGTGAAACAGCGGCTGGTTGGCCTGGGCACGGTCACCGTCGGCTACTTGCCAGTGCACCGCAACGCGCGGGTCCAGTTGCCGGAATACCGCATCCACCCACGCAGTGCCAGCGATCACGCACGCCTCACGGGTGATGATGGTCGCTTTGGCCAGGCGCTCGGCTGGGATCAACTGCGCGGTGATGTCGCCACTGCCGATGTCCTCCAGCAACGCGCGGCGCACATTGGCTTCGATTTCAGCGGTCAGGTCGGCAAGGCGTAGGTTCGGCATGTTCGGCTCCACAAGCTAGATGCCGGCGATTATAGGGCAGGGCGCAGGTGTGTACAGCCGCATGGGCGACAACCTCTGGTCACGTGCAGGGAGTCATTTCTGATAAATGCAGGTCACTGTCCCTAGGAAAACGGTGCTGGCAGCAGTGGAATTTTTTGCTGATAATGGCGTCCGTTATTTGGCGTCATAGCTTTGACGATCAAGGGCCATGAACGGCCAGACCCTGCAAGGAGTACAGGATGCGCAAAGAGGGCAAGGTTGTGCCTCTGGCGGCAGCCAGCGACCAAGGACGACGCCCGCCGCTGGCTGGCCTTCCCGTGCTGTTGCTGCAGGTGCGTGACAAGGCCGCCTTGCAACTGCGCCAGGGCCTGCACGACCTGTTCGACAATGCCGACGACACGCTGTTCGAGATGGCGGACAAGGCGGCCGATCGCGGCGGCCAGCACCTGTACTTCGAAGCCATGCGCGACCTGCGCCTCAAGCGCAAGAGCATTGAACGCGGGGTCATAGACACCTTCCATGACCGCTTCGCCTGCCTAGGCGACAACGACCTGGTGGGTGGCTTGATGGTGCCTGCGCCCGTACGCCGTGCGGTTCATCCTCAACTCACCGCCACCATCGACGCCATGGTTGCCAGGGTCAATGCTCGCGACGCCACCGCGCTGCAGCACATGGGGCTACGCTTTCAGGCCCTGCTGGAGTGGCCCCTGCCTGAACAGCTCAACCCGCTGGCGCCTGCGGCCCTGTGTGGCTATTTCACCGATGCGGTCCGTAGCCTAGGCGTGGCGGCACGGGTGAAGGATGTGTTGCTCAAGCTGTTCGAGCGCTACGTGCTGCGTGATGCGGACGTCATCTATGACGAAGCCAACCGGTTGATGGCCGCCGCCGGGGTATTGAGCCATTTGCCGTCCAGCCCGCGCCGTCGTGCCGAGGACCGCCAGTTGTCAGTGCGTCAGCCGCTGGACGAAGGTGAAGGCGTGATAGCCGCCGATGCCTCCAGCCATTTGCTGTTCGACACCTTGCAGCCATTGCTGGCGCGATCGCGCGGGCTGTTTGCCCCGCGGTTGCAGGCCAACGGCAACGCGCAGCCCGTCGACACCGCCGACGTGCTGCGACTGCTGTCGCACTTGCAGCATTACGTGCCAGGCCCAGAGGCCATCGACGAGTTCGAACTGGGGCAGCAGCTTGAACAACTGCTGCTGAGGGTTAGCGTGCGCAGTGGTACGCGCCGGCGAATTCACCCGGCCGACGAAGACATGATCAACCTCATGGGCCGCGTGTTCACCTTTATCGGCTGTGATGAAAACCTCCCGCCTGTTCTTCGTTCGCTGCTCAAGCGCCTGCAAATTCCACTGCTGAAAGTCGCGTTGCTGGACAAGAGCGTGCTAAGCCGGCCTGGCCACCCGGCCCGGCGCTTGCTCAACGAAATCGCCGCGGCCAGCCTGGGTTGTAACCACGATAAGAACGGCCTGGGTGGCACCCTGCAATTGCGGGTGGAGCGGATCGTACAGCGTGTTCTCAACGACTTCGCTGAAGACCCCCGCCTGTTCGCCGAGCTGCTCGAAGAGTTCCTCGGCCAGAACCAGCACGAGCGGCGCCGTAACGAGCTGTTCGAGCAGCGCACGCGTGATGCCGAAGAGGGGCGGGTCCAGGCCCTCCAGGCTAGGCGGCAGGTTCAAGCGGTGCTGAACCAGCGCTTGCGCGGGCGTGTGCTGCCGCAGGGCGTGGTGCACATGCTGGTGCAGCACTGGAGCCAGGTGTTGATGCTGGCGTGGTTGAAACAGGGTGGGGCGTCGTGGGCCTGGCGCACGGCAGTGCACACCATGGACACACTGCTTGCCAGCGTAACCCCGCCTTATGAACCCGAAGCGCTGGTGCAGCAGGTGCCCGCGCTTCTGAAAGCACTGCGTGAGGGCCTTGCCAGCGTGGCGACCGACTCGGCCACAACCCGCGACTTCTTCTTGCAGTTGGAACAGCTGCACCTGCGTGCTTGCACCGGCGAGCAACTGCCCACGGAGGATGATGTTCTGGTTGCCCAAGACATCATCCTCGATGCTGCGCAAGAGGAAGGCGCCGTGATGCCTCGCTTGGCAGATGGCCCGCTGAGCCAGGTGAATGGTTTGCGTATCGGTACCTGGATTGAGGTGTTGGACGAACAGGAAGCCCAGCGCTGCAAGCTGGTAGCCCGCATCGATGGCCGCGACAGGCTGGTGTTCGCCAACCACGCCGGCATGAAAGTGCGCGAGTGGGACGTCGCCGGCCTTGGCCTGGCCTTGCAACAGGGCACCGTACGGGTGCTGGACGACGGACCCTTGTTCGATCGGGCGCTCGATGCGGTGATCAAAAGCCTGCATGACCTGAACTAGGCCGCATTACAATCATTCACATGCCAAGGGCGATGGCCGCAGGGCATACTGTGCCCCTGTCTGGCGCTTTTCAGGATCTGCCCCATGCAATTGGACCGTGCCAGTGGTTGGTTCCACGGAGACGGAATCACGCACTGCCCCTCGCCAAATTTCAATGCGCGCCCGCAGGGCGAGCCTATCTCCCTGCTGGTTATCCACAACATCAGCCTGCCACCTGCGTGCTTTGGAAGTGGCAAGGTGCAGCAGTTTTTCCAGAACCGGTTGGACCCGGATGAGCACCCGTACTTTGCAGGCATCTGCCACCTGACGGTATCGGCGCACCTGTTCATCGAACGTGACGGCGCCGTGACGCAGTTCGTGTCATTGTGCGACCGCGCCTGGCACGCCGGTGTGTCCAGCTTCGACGGGCGCGAAGGCTGCAACGACTTTTCCATCGGCATCGAGCTTGAAGGCACCGACGAGCTGCCCTACACCGATGCCCAGTACCGGGTACTGGAACAGGTGACCCGGCTTATCCGCAGCGCCTGGCCTGCCATTGGGGTGGATCGCATTACCGGCCACAGCGACATTGCCCCGCAGCGCAAGACCGACCCAGGCCCTGCATTCGACTGGTCGCGCTACCGCGAGGCGCTGCACAACGGCGAGGGCAAGGCATGAGTTTTCTGGTGTTGTTGATGGCGCTGTGGTTCGAGAAGTTTTCGGCCATGCGCCACGGGGTGCAGCGCGACGGCTTCTTCCTGGGCGAACTGGCGCGGCTTGAGCGCAGCGGCCAGCGGCAGCCAGGGTGGGTGTTGGCTACCGTGGTGCTGGCACCGGTCGCCTTGCTGGTGCTGCTACTGCACGTGCTAGAGCCAGTCGCCTATGGCCTGTTGGCCCTGCCTGTGCACCTGCTGGTACTCATCTACAGCCTGGGCCGTGGCGACGTCAAAGCGCCGCTGGGGCCGTTGCGTGATGCCTGGCGCCGGGGCGATGACCAGGCGGCGCTGCATGTGGCAGAGCGCGACCTTGGCCTGGTGGCCGACGGGCCGCGCAGCTTGATGGAGCGGGTGCAGAGCCAGTTGCTATGGCAGGTGTACCAAGGCTTTTTCGCCGTCATTTTCTGGTACTTCGTACTGGGCCCCGCCGCCGCGCTGGCCTATCGGCTGCTGGCGCTGTGCACCGAGCACAGCAGGCAACCTGCACTGCAAACCCGTGCAGAACAGCTGCGCCATATCATGGACTGGCTACCCGTGCGTGTGGTGGCGTTGAGCTTTGCCCTGGTGGGCAATTTTGTCGCGGTCACCCGGGTGATGCTCCATGAAGTACTGAACTGGCACATCAGCGCTGCGCACCTAGTTGCCCGCGTTGGGCGCATTGCTGACGATATCCCCGATGAAGAAGACACCGAACGTGGGCTCGGCCGGCTGGATAGCCTGTGGGAGCTGGTGCTGCGTTGTGGGGTGCTGTGGTATGCGGTGTTCGCGCTGTTGACCGTGCTGCTCTGAATTGCAGGTAGCGCTATACCCGGCGTTACTGCAACGCCTGCCAGCCGAATAGCTGGCAGGCATTGCGGGTGCTGGCATCGGCCAGCGCTTGCACCTCCACCCCCATCACCTCGGCCAACGCCTGGGCAATGTCTGGCAGGTGCTCCGGGCTGTTGCGCACGCCCGGGTGCATAACAGGGGCCATGTCGGGCGCGTCGGTTTCAAGTACCACGGCGTCCAACGGCAGCCTGGCCAGGGTCTTGCGCAGGCGCAGCGCCTGCGGCCAGGTGCCGGCACCGCCGAGCCCAAGGCGGAACCCCAGCTTGAGGTATTCGCGCGCTTCTTCGTAGCTGCCGGCAAACGCATGAATGATACCGGCCCGTGCCGGCCGGTAGCGCTTGAGGGTGGCGATCACCTGGGCATGGCTGCGGCGCACGTGCAGCAGGGCGGGGAGCTGGAAGTCGCAAGCCATTTGCAGCTGCGATTCGAACAGGTGTTGCTGCTGCGCCTTGTCCAGGTGCGGCAGGTAGTAGTCCAGGCCGAACTCACCTACCGCACACAGCCGAGGGTCGCCCTGCAGGCGCTCGAGCCACCCTCGCAGGTGCTCGAGGTCGGCTGGCCGATGCTGCTCAAGGTATACCGGGTGCAGCCCCAGCGCTGCGGGCAGGCGCGGGTCGGCGCAGGCCAGGTCCCACACCCGCTGGAAATTGGCCTGATACACCCCCAGTACCACCATCCTCGTTACGCCACGCGCCGTCGCGCGGGCCAGCAGGCCTGCGCGATCGGCATCGAAGTCGGGGAAGTCCAGGTGGGTGTGGGTATCGATCAGGCGCATGGTCAGCCCTGGGTGATGCGCTGCTTGAAGGTACGGCCAACCGCGTGTACCCCGGGCTGGTAGCGTTGTTCTTCGATAGCGGCCAATGCCAGCTCCAGCGCCGTCGCCGCAATCTGGCCGTGCTGCTGGGCCATGGCGTTGACCGGAAGCGGCAGGAAGTCCAGCAGTTGGTTGTCGCCAAAGGTACCCAGTTGCAGCTGACGGGCACCGGGCGGGCACGCCTGCAGGGTATCGAACACCCCCTGCAGCAGCACGTAGGACGTGGTGATCAAGGCGTCCGGCAGGCTACCCAGGTCATCGATGAGTTGCTGCATCAGTTGCTGGCCGCAGGCACGGCTGAACGCATCGCCCTGATAACGGCGCACTTCGCCGGTGTAACCCTGCAAGGCTTCATCAAAACCGCCGGCGCGGGCCTGGCTGACGGACAGTTCCGGGCGCGCGCCAATCAGCGCGATGCTGTTGGGTGATGCGCTCAGCAGGCTGGCTGCCAGCCGGCGGCTGGCATCGCGGTCATCACTGATCACCGAGCAGAAGTGTGCCGGGTCTAGGCTACGGTCGATGGCAATCACCGGCAGGCCTTTGTCCTGCAGTTCGCGGTAGCTCTGGTCTTCGGGCGGCAGGCAACTGGCGACGAACAGGGCATCGCAACGCCGCGCCCGGAACAGCTGCTGCAATTGCCGTTCGCTGTCAGGCTGGTCGTCGCTGCTGGCAATCAGCAGTTGGTAGCCGCGGGCCCGGGCGCCTTGTTCCAGCTGCTTGGCGATCCGGGCGTAGCTGGGGTTTTCGAGGTCCGGCAGGATGAAGCCCAGGGTACGGGTATGCCGGCTGCGCAGCCCGGCCGCCTGGGGGTTGGGGGTAAAGCCATGGGCCTCCACCACCGCGCGAACCCGTTCCACAGTCGTATTGCTGATGCGCTGCTGTTCGGCCTTGCCATTGATGACGTAACTGGCGGTGGTCACGGACACACCGGCCAGACGGGCGATATCGCTGAGTTTCACCGAATTTTCCTTGTTATTACCGGGGCTGGCTGTAAGCGTTGGCCGGGCATTCTGCCTGGCGGGTCGCTTGCGGCGCAGACGACTATTGTCGCAATTGTCCGACAGGATGGGGCTTTTTCCTCGGAAGATTATCGAGTAACGTGGCCGCCTGGTCAGATTAAACGTTTCAGCCTCCGAATTTTCTGCCTCGGCTGCCCTCTGTGCAAGGCTGTTGAGCTGGCCATTTCCGTGAATTTCACAACAATACTCCAGTACCCACCTCGGGAACTGCAAAAGGAGAAGGTCATGCTCGAGCTCGCCAGAGAGCAAATAGCCATGGGCCAGACGGCCCCAGACAAGGCGCACGCATTGCGCCTGCTGGCGGACCGGCTGGTTGCTGACGGGCTGGTTGCCGACGGTTACCTGCAAGGTTTGCAGGACCGCGAGGCGCAAGGCTCCACCTTCCTCGGCCAGGGGATCGCCATCCCCCATGGCACCCCGCAAACCCGCGACCTGGTGTTCGCCACCGGTGTGCGCCTGTTGCAGTTCCCCGAAGGTGTGGACTGGGGTGATGGCCAGAGGGTCTACCTGGCCATTGGCATCGCTGCCCGTTCCGACGAGCACCTGCGGCTGCTGCAACTGTTGACCCGCGCCCTGGGCGAAACCGACCTGGCCGAGGCGTTGCGCCGGGCCAGCACGGCCGACGCGCTGCTCAAGCTGCTGCAGGGCGCCCCTCAGGAACTGGCGCTGGACGCCCAGTTGGTGGGCCTGAACCTGGCCGCCGAAGATTTCGACGAACTGGCCTGGCGCGGCGCTCGCTTGCTACAGCGTGCCGAGTGCGTGGACAGCGGTTTTGCCGCCGTGCTGCAGCAGGCCGAGCCTCTGCCCCTGGGCGAAGGCCTGTGGTGGTTGCACAGCGAGCGCCAGGTCCGCCAGCCAGGCCTGGCCTTCGTGACCCCGCAGCAGCCGCTGCGTTACCGCGACCAGCCGCTCAACGGCCTGTTCTGCCTGGCCAGCCTGGGCGCAGCGCACCAGGCCCTGCTGGAACGCCTGTGCGAAGTGCTGATCGAAGGCCGTGGCCAGACGCTGTACCAGGCGACCAGCAGCCGGGCCGTGCTCCAGGTGTTGGGTGGCGAGGCGCCAGCAGACTGGCCCAGCGCGCGCATCGTGCTGGCCAACCCCCATGGCCTGCATGCCCGTCCGGCCAAGGTGCTGGCGCAGCTGGCCAAGGGCTTTGAAGGCGAGATCCGCGTACGCCTGGTCGACAGTGCCCAGCCCGCCGTGTCGGTGAAGAGCCTGAGCAAGCTGCTGAGCCTGGGCGCCCGCCGTGGTCAGGAACTGGAACTGGTGGCCGAGCCTGACATTGCCGCCGACGCCTTGCCGGTGCTGCTTGCCGCCATCGAACAGGGCCTGGGTGAAGACGTCGAGCCGCTGCCAACCAGCCCGGCCCCCGTCAGCGCCCCGGCCCCGGAGGTGCTGCAGGCGCCCGCGCCGGGCAGCCGTGTGCAGGGCGTGGGCGCTGCGCCAGGCATCGCTTGCGGGCCAGCCCATGTGGTCACCGAACGCGCTTTCGACTACCCGCTGCGTGGCGAGTCGTGCAGCGCCGAGCGCCAGAAGCTGCGCGATGCCATTGCCAGTGTGAACACCGACTTGCAGGCGCTGGTGCACCGCAGCGAGGCGAGCATCGGCGAGATTTTTGTCACCCACCAGGAAATGCTCGCCGACCCGGCCCTGACCGATGACGTCGAGCAGCGCCTGGCGCAGGGCGAGAGCGCCGCCGCTGCCTGGATGGCCGTGATCGAAGCCGCCGCCAGCCAGCAGGAAGCCCTGCATGATGCCTTGCTGGCCGAGCGCGCGGCCGACCTGCGTGACGTGGGCCGGCGGGTACTTGCCCAGCTGTGTGGCATACAGGCACAGGCCGAACCTGACCAGCCCTACGTGCTGGTGATGACCGAGGTCGGCCCGTCCGACGTCGCCCGCCTGGACCCGGCACGGGTCGCCGGTATCGTCACCGCCCAAGGGGGCGCCACCGCACACAGTGCCATCGTGGCCCGGGCCTTGGGCATTCCGGCAGTGGTGGGTGCAGGTGCCGCGATGCTGCTGCTGGAAAACGGCACGCCGCTGTTGCTGGATGGCCAGCGCGGCGTGGTCAATGTCGCCCCGCCGGCAGAAGACCTGCAGCGGGCATTGGCCGAGCGCGACCTGCGCGAGCAACGCCTGCAGGCGGCGTGGGAGAAACGCCTGGAACCTGCGGTCACCCGTGATGGCCACGCCATCGAAGTGTTCGCCAACATCGGCGAGAGCAGCGGCATCGCCAAGGTGGTCGACCAAGGCGCCGAAGGCGTGGGCTTGTTGCGTACCGAGCTGATTTTCATGGCCCACCCCCAGGCACCTGACGTCGCCACCCAGGAGGCTGAGTACCGCCGGGTGCTGGACGGCCTGGGCGGCCGCCCGCTGGTGGTGCGTACCCTGGACGTGGGCGGCGACAAGCCCTTGCCCTACTGGCCGATCGCTGCCGAAGAAAACCCCTTCCTGGGTGTGCGCGGGGTGCGCCTGACCCTGCAGCGCCCACAGGTGATGGAAGACCAGCTGCGCGCCCTGCTGCGTGCCGCCGACAACCGCCCGCTGCGCATCATGTTCCCCATGGTCGGCCAGGTGCATGAGTGGCGCGAGGCACGGGCCATGGTCGAGCGCCTGCGGGCGGAAATACCGGTGGCAGACCTGCAGCTGGGGATCATGGTCGAGGTGCCGTCGGCAGCGCTGCTGGCGCCGCAACTGGCCCGCGAAGTGGATTTCTTCAGCATCGGCACCAACGACCTGACCCAATACACCCTGGCCATCGACCGCGGCCACCCCAGCCTGTCGGCCCAGGCCGACGGCCTGCACCCGGCAGTGCTCAGCCTGATCGACATGACCGTACGCGCCGCCCATGCCCATGGCAAATGGGTAGGGGTATGCGGCGAACTGGCCGCCGACCCGCAAGCGGTTGCCGTGCTGCTGGGGCTGCAGGTGGACGAACTGAGCGTCGCGTCGCGCAGCATCGCCGAGGTCAAGGCACTGGTGCGCCAGGCCGATTATTCGACGGCCCGCGCCCTGGCGCAGGAGGCCTTGCAACAAGACAGCGCCGCAGCGGTGCGTGCGCTGGTGGAGCGTTACTGAATGGCCAAGATACTGACCCTTACCCTGAACCCGGCACTGGATATCACCATTGGCCTGGACACCCTGCGCCCCGGGCACGTCAACCGCAGCCTGGCCCAGCAAAGCCACGCCGCCGGCAAGGGCCTGAATGTGGCGCAGGTGCTGGCCGACCTGGGGCACAGCGTAACCGTTGCCGGCTTCCTCGGGCAGGACAACCTGCAGGCGTTTGAAGCCCTGATCGACTGGCGCGGCTTTGCCGACTGCTTCGTGCGCGTGCCCGGTGAAACCCGCAGCAATCTCAAGTTGGTCGAAGCCGATGGCCGGGTCACCGACATCAACGGCCAAGGCCCTGAAATCGACGACGCCGCCCGCAGCGCCCTGTTGCGTCTGCTGCTGCAAGTCGCCCCCGGCCATGATGCGGTGGTGGTCGCCGGCAGCCTGCCCCGTGGCATAGACCCGCACTGGTTCCGGCAACTGCTGGACATGCTCAAGGCCCAGGGCCTGAAAGTAGCCCTGGACAGCAGCGGCGAGGCCCTGCGTGCAGGCCTGCAGAGCGCGCCATGGCTGGTTAAACCCAATACCGAAGAACTGGGCGAAGTGGTTGGCCTGGCCGTGGATGAGCCCGCGCAGCAGGGCGAAGCTGCCCAGCGCTTGCTGGCAACCGGTATCGAGCACGTGGTGGTGTCTGCCGGCGAGCAGGGCGTGCGCTGGTTCCGCCAAGGGACAACCCTGGCCGCTGTACCGCCCAAGGTGACGGTGGCAAGTACTGTCGGTGCCGGCGATTCACTGGTGGCCGGCATGGTGCACGGCCTGCTGCAGCATGAGGCCCCTGCCCGAACCTTGGCCCGGGCCACCGCCATCGCGGCCCAGGCCGTCACCCAGGTGGGTTTCGGCATCCGCGACCAGGCGCAACTGGCGCACCTGGAAGCCGGGGTGCAACTGACAGAACAACAAGAGGGTTGCCGATGAACATTGCCATTGTCACCGCCTGCCCCAACGGGCAGGTGTCGAGCGTGCTGAGTGCGCGGCTGTTGTCCGCCGCTGCCCAGCGCCGCGGCTGGAGCACCAGCGTCGAGGTGCAGGACACCGAGCACCCGGAGCGCCAGCTCAGCGCTGCACAGATCGCCGAGGCCGATTGGGTGCTGGTGGTCAGCACCGGTGCAGTGGACCTGAGCCGCTTTGTGGGCAAGCGTGTTTACCAGAGTACGCCGTCCCAGGCCTTGGCCGACCGCGAAGGTTTTCTGGATGAAGCCGCCGCCCATGCCAGCCTGTTGGCTGCCGCTGCGCCCGACACCGCGGTCGCTACCCACACCGCGGTACGCATCGTGGCCGTCACCGCCTGCCCGACCGGCGTTGCGCATACCTTCATGGCAGCCGAGGCTTTGCAGCAGGCGGCGCAGCAGCTGGGTTACCAGCTTACGGTCGAGACCCAAGGCTCGGTGGGCGCGCGCAACCCGTTGTCTGCCGATGCCATCGCGGCGGCCGATGTGGTGCTGCTGGCCGCCGACATCGAAGTGCCCACGGCGCGGTTCGCCGGCAAGCGCATCTACCGCTGCGGTACCGGCATCGCCTTGAAGCAGGCGCGAGCCACCCTGGACAAGGCCTTGGCCGAGGCGAAGGTGGAAGGGGCTGCCGATGCGGCAGCTGCTGCCCCGGCCAAGGGCGAGAAAACCGGGGTGTACAAGCACCTGCTGACCGGTGTGTCCTTCATGTTGCCCATGGTGGTGGCGGGCGGCCTGCTGATTGCACTGTCGTTTGTGTTCGGCATCGAGGCCTACAAGGAACCCGGTACCCTGCCTGCAGCTTTGATGCAGATCGGTGGCGAAGCCGCCTTCAAGTTGATGGTGCCGCTGTTGGCCGGTTACATCGCCTGGTCCATCGCCGACCGCCCCGGGCTGGCCCCCGGCATGATAGGCGGCCTGCTGGCCAGTACCCTGGGCGCAGGCTTCATTGGCGGCATCGTGGCGGGTTTCCTGGCCGGTTACAGCGCAAAAGCCATTGCCCGCTGGGCGCGGCTACCTACCAGCCTGGAAGCGCTCAAGCCAATCCTGATCATCCCGTTGCTGGCCAGCCTGTTCACCGGCCTGGTGATGATCTATGTGGTCGGCCAGCCGGTGGCCGCCATGCTCGAGGGCCTTACCCATTTCCTCGATAGCATGGGCACCACCAATGCCATCCTGCTGGGCCTGTTGCTGGGCGGCATGATGTGCGTGGACCTGGGCGGGCCGATCAATAAGGCGGCCTACGCGTTTTCGGTCGGGCTGCTGGCTTCGTCCAGCTACGCACCCATGGCGGCCACCATGGCGGCGGGCATGGTGCCGCCGATTGGCCTGGGTATCGCCACCTTCCTGGCGCGTCGCAAGTTTGCGCAAAGCGAGCGGGAGGCGGGCAAGGCTGCACTGGCGCTGGGGTTGTGCTTTATTTCTGAAGGTGCAATTCCGTTCGCCGCCAAGGACCCGCTGCGGGTGATCCCGGCAAGCATCGCGGGCGGCGCGCTCACCGGGGCGTTGTCGATGTACTTCGGCTGCAAGCTGATGGCGCCCCATGGCGGCCTGTTCGTGTTGCTGATACCCAATGCCATCAACCATGCCTTGCTTTACCTGCTGGCAATCGTCGCGGGTAGCCTGGTGACGGCAGTGATTTACGCGGTGATCAAGAAGAGCGAGCAGGTAGAACTGGCCGTGGCGCCCGCCAAAGGCTGACCCGTTCACCTTTCACCCATGCCCTGGGGCCACTCAGCCGCCCCAGGGCATGGGAGTGTCAGCGTGATCGATGCTTGTGCCGCAATGGCACCAGCAGGTCACCCAGGCCGTTATGGTCGATTTCGTGCATCAATGCCAGTAACCCACCCAGTTCCCCCTGCGGAAAACCCTTCCGGGCAAACCAGGCCAGGTAGTCCCCCGGCAGGTCAGCGATGGCGCGACCCTGGTATTTGCCGAACGGCATGGTGCGGGTAACGAGTAATTCCAGGGTTTCTGGGTTCATGTCTGTTCACGGGGTCCGATTGATGCGGTGACGATACTGCAATCTGCACGAGCGCCAAAGTCGCAATCATGCAGAACGCCGCTGCCGGTGGTTTTCGCTAATTATTCAAACCACTGATATATATAGAGTTTTATTTATTGGTCAGGTTGGCATGATCGCTGCTCTTACCTAGAGGACTACCACCTGCCAAGGAGTTTTGCCATGAGCAACCCGAACAAAGACGTTGTGGATGTACTGAACGACCTGATCCAGTACAGCAAAGACGGCGAAAAAGGTTTCCGTGAATCGGCCGACGATGTTAAGAACCCTGAGCTCAAGGCATTCTTCGCCCAGCGAGCCAGCGAGTGCGCAAACGCAGCAGGAGATCTGCAAAGCGAAGTGCGTCGCCTGGGTGGCGACCCTGAGACTTCCACCAGCGTGAGCGGTGACCTGCACCGTGGCTGGGTGAACCTCAAGTCCATGGTCACCGGCAAAGACGAAGAGGCCGTTCTGAACGAAGTGGAGCGTGGTGAAGACCACGCCCTGAAGGCCTACAAAGAAGCCCGCGAAAAACTGGTCAAGCTTGGCCGTGCAGCTACCGACACCGCCTATGCGCTGGTTGAGAAGCAACTGCAAGGCGTACAGCGTAACCACGACCAGGTCAAAGCCCTGCGTGACGCCGCCCGCGCTCGCTCTTAACGGCCGGGCCCCTCGACACGGTTGCGGCCATTGGCTTTAGCCCTGTAGAGCGCTTCATCCGCAGCACCCAGCAGGCCTGCCAGGTCATGCTGGGTGTTTGCCGTGTGGGCACTGACGCCAATGCTCACCGTGACAGGTTGTGTGTCCTGGCCAAAAGGCGCCAGCCGCTCAACCCGGGCGCGTATTATCTCTGCCAGCAGCATCGCCCCCGCCTCATCGGTTTCCGGCAATACCACCTGAAATTCCTCACCCCCGTACCGGGCTGCCAGGTCGGCAGGCCGCCTGATCGACGCCTCGATGGCCTTGGCTACCTCGCGCAAGGCATGGTCGCCCCCTGCATGGCCGTGGCGCTGGTTGAACGCCTTGAAATGGTCCACATCCACCATCAGCACGGCGAGTGGCTTGCGGTTGCGCTGGGTACGCGCCCATTCCTGGCGCAGCACCTGGTCGAGCCGCCTGCGGTTGGCCAGGCCGGTCAGGCTGTCGGTTGCAGCCAGGGCGGCAAGGCCCTGTTCAGCCTGTTGGCGCCGACGCAGTTCTCGGCCCAGCAGCAGTGTCAGCCACAGGATGCCTGCGCACAGCAGGCCCGTGGCGACACTGACCATGATGGCGGTGCGGCGCCACGAGGCGAATACGTCGTCGGCAGAATGCACCACCAGCACGATCAGGGGCAGTTGCGCGACCCTGGCGAAGGTGTACATGCGCGGGCGACCGTCGGTTGCCGACGCCGCAGTAAAACTGCCGCTCTGCTGGCTGAGCATGCGGCGGAAATTCGGTCGGTCTGCATAATTGCTGCCGATGGGTGGGTCCTGCGCGCGTGCGGGTTGACGCGCCAGCAGTTGGCCATCGGTATTGAACAGGTTGATGTTGCTGTCCGCACCAATGTCCAACCTGCGGAACAGGTCCACGAAGTAAGACAGGCGCAGGGCGCCGGCGGCAACACCGGCAAATTCGCCACCAGGCCCCGTGATGCGCCGGCTGAAGCTGATGCACCAGTCCAGGCCGCCCAGCCGTGCCTTGAACGGTGGGCCAACCAGCAACCCCAGGCTTTCATTGCGCGCGTGGGCCTGAAATACCCCGGTGTCGGCGAAATTGGCCTTGCGTGGCACAGTGCTGGTGGAGTCCCCCACCACATCGCCTTGCTTGTTCAGCCATAGCACGTCCCCGCGGTTGCGGTCGACGAACGCTTCGTTGAACAGCAAGCGCTGGCGCAGCGGGCCCGGCATGCTCGGCAGCTCGCTACGCCCAACGGCCCATATCAGACCCTTGAGGGATTGGTCGTAAAGCTCGGCATTGCGCAAAATGTCACTTTCGATCAGCTGCACGATATTGCTGGCCGAGCGTACGGCCGACAACTGCACGCTGTCCCGCTCACGGGCCAGCAGGTAACTGACGATGGCCACGATCGCCAGCACGGCCACGCAGCTGCCCAAGGTAAGCGCCAGTTCGGGGTGTGACCTGTGAAGTGCGAAACGCGGTGAGTGGGTTGGCATGTTCGCTACTGCAGGGGCAGGGCCATTCGCGGCGGCGACATTCTAGGGAACTGTGAATTGTCGGACAAGTTTGCCCGACAGAATCCCCATACGGCAGTGTTCAGCACTGCCGCATTTTCAGCTCAAGGGGCGGCAGACCAAGGTCAGAATACGTTGAACGGGTAGTCGACGATAACCCGCACCTCATCGTTGTCGCTGTTGCTGTCGATGGATGCATAGCCCTGGCTGCCACGGTGGGTGGCGTAGCGCAGCAATACCGACAGGTCCTTGAAGTCACCTTCCTGGAACACGTACTTCACATCCAGGTCGCGCTCCCAGTGGGTGGCGTTCTTGCCGTCGGCGCGGTAGTAGTCGTAGTGGGAATTGCCCTGGTCGGCCTTGGTCAGGTCTGCCTTACCCCGCGAGTACGACAGCGACGTGCTCAGGCCAGGCATGCCCAGGCCGGCGAAATCGTAGCCGTATTGCAGCTTCCACGAGCGCTCGTTGGGCGCGTTGAAGTCCGAGTACATGCGCGAGTTGTCCAGGTACACGCTGTCACCCAGGTTGATGTAGTCGAACGGCGTGTCACCGTTGACCCGCTGGTAGGCCGCCGTCACGCTGTGGTGCCCGGCGTTCAACGTCAGGTGCAGGCTGTAGGTATTGTTGTCGATGCGCCCGAGCAGCGCCCTGCCGGTGTTCTGGGTGTGGTAGAAGTGCGCGCCAGGGTTCAGGCTGAGCTGGTCGTTGACCACGTAGGTGTAGTCGAAGTCAGCGTAGTACTGGTTCCAGATGTCCTTGAGCTCGGCGGCATACAGGCTGGTGGTGATGCTTGGCGTGCCGGTCCAGGCCGCACCGGCCCAACTCAGGTGTCGGCTTTTGTCGTGGCCGTCGAGGGTGCCGTAGTAGCTGTCGATGCGGCGGTGCCCGCTTTGGTTGTACGGCTTGGTGAAACTCACCTGGCCACCTTCGAGCAACAGGCCGTCGATGCTGTGGTTGCTCAGGCTGACGCCGCGGAAGGTCTGCGGCAGCATGCGGGTTTCACCACCGGCGATCACCGGGTTGGTCAGGAACAGGTCGCCGGCTTTCAGTTCGGTATCCAGTGCCTTGAGCTTCACCGCAGCCCCCGCGGTGGAGAATGAACGCGGGGCGGCGCCCAGTTCGCCATCAGCTTTGACATGGGCAGGCAGGATGCTGGTGCCTGCATAACCGCCACCGCCGTCCAACTTCAGCCCCAGCATGGCGTGGGCATCGAGACCAAAGCCGACCGTGCCGGGGGTATAGCCCGATTCGAAACGCGCCACGGCACCCTGGCCCCATTCACGTTTGTCGCGAACGCCGGTGTTGTGGTTGTCGCGGTTGAAGTAGGCATTGCGCAGGTTCAGGTTCAGGGACGAGCCTTCGACAAAACCCTGGGCCGGGCTGTCATCTGCCTGGGCGGCGCATGGAATAGTTGCAGTCAATGCAATGAACAACGGGGTAAAACGGAACGCGGAAGGCACCGGGACAAGCTCCTTGTTTCTGTCGGTGGGGCAGTTTTTGTTGTCGATAGTTACGCTTTATATCAAGAGACGATAGGGCCGGGCAGAAAACCAGCGCCTATAAAAAAAGCCGCTGATCGGCAGCGGCTTTCAAAGGCTAACATATCGATACAAACCCTGGCCATGTCACCCAGGGCCCACCGTGGCACAGCGGCATCAGCTGTCGGCATTGGCATCCACGGTAGCTTTTGCAGCGGTCTGTTTTGCGCCTTTCACGGTATCCAGCTGCTGTGCGGCAACGGCTTCGCGAGCCTCTTCGTGGGTGCTGGCGAATGCTGCATTGCGGGCGACGAACGCTGGGGATTCTTCGGCCATGGCCAGGGGTGACAACAACAGGGAAGACAGGACGAAGACGCTGGCAATACCCATACTGTTGGACATTTGTAACTACCTTCTTGCGGTGCAAGTGTTAATGAGGACAGGGCTAAAGTTAGCCCTTCACCGGCCCTGGAAACAGAGTGAAGTTGGATAAGCACTCTTGCATGAAAGGTAACTATCTTCGGCAAACAGGTGGCGTCCAGGCGTAAACCTGCGGGCTAGAGCCTTTCAAGCCCATCGCAAGTTACGCCTGGGGCAGGCGCGTTCAATCAATAGGGGGGATCAGAACCCGATAAAAGCGTAATAAACAGGCGGTTCGCTGGTGGTCTGCATGCCCCAGGCCTGCAAGTCGGAAACCAGTGCTTCATTTTCCACATGCAAGGTCCAGTGCTCACCGTCGGTTTCTGCGACCTGCGCCAGGGCCGTTGCGAAAGCGCCCATGTCGGGCAGGTAGGCGGTAAAGCCATTGCCTTTCACCGCGCTGGTGGTCATGCCCAGCCTCTGGCACACCGCAACCTTCGCGGCGATGTCGTCACGGTCAGCCTGGCGGGATGCCTGCACCAACGCCTCCAGGCCAGCATCCAGCAACTGTGTACCGTGAATCAGTTGCGGGCCCTGCTGCCAGGCTTCGGGTGGGCAGTCCTTGCTCTCCGGCCGCAGCGGGATATGCGGGTTGATCTCTACCGGGTAGATACGGCACACCAGCGGCCGTTGCTCGTAGATGGTGCACAGGTCGTTGTCGTCCAGGTTGCGACAACGGCCTGGGTTGAAGGCGGCGAAGGTCACCGACACCCGGGCCTCACCACTGCCGCACGGCACCGGGTGGGAGCGACGCAGCACATGGTCGCGCTGCTCTGCCGGCATCCCCGGGCCGTCCGTCACGAACGCCTCGATCAGGACCACCACCTGCCCACCCGCATCCGCCCACTGGCGGGCCTCGCTCAAGGTCAGGGGTACGTGATGCCCGGTGCAGCACTTGCCGCAACCGGTGCAGGCGAAACGTAGGCTGTCGGTCACTTGCTCTGCGGGCTCCACTCACTGACGTACGCCTGCTGCTGACGGCGATCGTACAGGCACAGCTCGGTGCCGGTGCGCTGCTTCATGTGCTTTTGCGGGTACACGCCTTCAATCAGCAGGGCGCTCATGGCCACCCGGTCATCGAACTCTGCAGGCTTGCCGCGGGCGTGGGCGTTCTTGAACTGGCTGGCGGCCAGGCACGCCTTGATCATTTGCTGGCGGTGTTCGTTCCAGGCCTCGTTGCTGGAGGCTTGGGCAACGCCGCTGAACAGGGCGCAACTGATCACGATGGAGCTGAGGCACTTCATGAATGGCTTCCCACAGGTCGCTGGCTGAGAGGGAATTATGCCCCAGTCACACCTGAGGGCAAGCCGGGTGTGGCCACAGCCGGTCAGCGCTCGGCGAACACCACGGCCCGCGCCGCCACCACCAGGCAGTCGGTCAGCTCCGGGGAAGAAAATTTGGTAAGGATGGCGTTGGCTCCGGCCTGGGTCGCCTTCTCGCTGCTCATGGCACTGTCCAGCGAGGTGTGCAGCAGCACGTAAAGGTGTTGAAAGTCTGGGGTCTGGCGCAAGGTGCGGGTGAACGCGTAGCCGTCCATTTCGCTCATCTCGATGTCCGAGACGATGATGTTGATTTCCTGCGCCGTGCCTTGCAGTTCCAGCAGCACGTTGATGGCGTCCTTGGCACTGCGCGCGGTGCGGCATTCGATGCCCAGGTTGCGCAGGGTATGCACCGACTGCTGCAGGGCCACGTTGCTGTCGTCCACCACCAGGATGTTGGCAGCGGCCAGCAGGCTGGCATCTTCCTCGCTGAGCCCACCAGGGTGAGGCTCCGGCGCAGGCGGGGCGATGCCGTGGATGACTTTTTCGATGTCCAGTACCTGTACCAGGGCGTTGTCCACCCGCGTTACACCAGTGATGAACGAGCGGTTGCCCGAGCCGAAGGGCGGGGGTTTGATGTCGGTGCTCAGGCAATGCACGATGCGGCTTACCGCCTGCACGTGCAGGCCCTGGCGCGAGCGGCTGATCTCGGTGACGATGAGGCAGCCACCGTTCGGGTCGGCCAGCGGCATCTCGCCGATGGCGCGGGACAGGTCGATGACCGACAGCGGGTGGCCACGCAAGGTGGCCACGCCCTTCACGTGCGGGTGCGATTCAGGCAGCTTGGTCAGCGCCGGGCAGGGGATGATTTCGCTGACCTTGAGCAGGTTGATTGCCATCAGCTTGCCGCTGCGCAGGGTGAACAGCAGCAGGGACAAAGCGTCCGCGCGGGCATTTTGCGTGGCCATGGTGACCTTCGGTGGGGAACAGGGGATAACAGGCTATCGGCCTGTTCCGTGCTGGCTTTAGGGGCGGATTGACTAACGTTCGCGCAACGCCTCCTTGGCCCGGTTGAGCGGCTTGATCAGGTAGTCGAGGATGGTCTTTTCGCCGGTGCGGATATCCACCGTGGCAATCATCCCCGGCACGATCGCAAAGTGCTTGCCAGCCTTGTTCTGCAGGCTGTCCTGCTCGGTGCGGATGAACACCCGGTAGTAGTAGATTTCCGGTTTTACCTCGTCCTGCAGGGTATCGGGCGAGATCCCCACCACCTTGCCTTCCAGGCCGCCATACACCGAATAGTCATAGGCGCTGATCTTTACCTTGGCCTGCTGGTCAGGGTGGATGAAGGCGATGTCGCGCGGTGCGATGCGGGTTTCGATCAGCAGGCGTTCGTCCATCGGCACGATCTTCATCACCTGGCCGCCCGGCTGCACCACGCCGCCCAAGGTGTTGACCTCGATGTCCTTGACGATACCCCGCACCGGCGAGCGCAGCGTCAGGCGGGTGAGCGAATCGCTGCGCCCACGAATGACCTCCGACAAACTGTCGGCCTCGGCACTGGCCTTGGCCAGTTCTTCCCTGGCGCGCACCAGGTAGTCCGACCGCGCCTCGGTGGCCTTGAGTTCCAGTTCCGAGCGCTGGCGGTTCAGGCGAATCACCTCCACCCGGCTGGAAGCGCCCATCTTGGCCAGGTTTTCGGTGATTTTCAGCTCGCTGCGCACCAGCCGCAGCGAGTCCTCGATGCCGGCCAGGGTCTGCTCCAGGCCACGGCGGCGGGTCTGGTACAGCGCGGTTTCGGCATCAATCAGCTCCGGCGATTCGCGCAAACCGGGCGGAAACACCAGGGGCTTGCCAGTGACCTCTGCCTGCAGGCGCGCCTGGCTGGCCTTTGCCGCGCGGTACTTGGCCTCGCTCTCGCCCACGCTGGAGGCCGTCTTGGTCGGGTCGAGCTGAGCCAGCACCTGGCCACGCTCGACCAGGTCGCCTTCGGCCACACTCATCTGCGCGACGATTCCGCCTTCGAACGACTGGATCACCTGCTCCCGCGAACTGGGGATGACCTTGCCAGTGCCGGTGGATACCTCGGTCACTTCGAACCAGGCCGCCCAGGCCAGGAACGCCGCCAGCATCAGTGCGCACAAGGTGATCAGGCGGCTGGCGCGGAACACCGCCTGGTCGTCCTGCCCATCGAGGTAGGAGGCGGGGAGTTCATGGTTGCTCATGCCTGCGCTCCTTGCAGCTTGGCCAGCGCGGCTTCGCGCGCATCATCGATGACGACCCGCCCGCCATCGAGGACCACGATGCGGTCTACCCGCTGCAGCACGCTCAGGCGGTGGGTGGCGATCACCAGGGTGCGGCCCTGGCAGAAGCGGTCGAGGTTATCCAGCAGCCGGCGTTCGGTGATGTCGTCCAGCGAGGCGGTCGGCTCATCCAGCAGCAGCACCTGCGGCTGGCGCACCAGCAGGCGTGACAGCACCAGGGCCTGACGCTGGCCGCCAGACAACCCCAGCCCGCCCTCCAGAATCAGGTGGTCCATGCCCTTGGGCAGGCGCCGCACGAAGTCCAGGGCGCCGGTGGCAGCCAGCGCAGCCACCAGTTCCTGGTCGCTGGCTTGCCCGGCCCCCAGGGTGAGGTTTTCCCGCAGGGTGCCGTGGAACAGCCGTGCGTACTGGGCCAGCAGCCCCACGTCGCGGCGCAGGTCGGCAGGGTCGAGGTGGGCCATGGCGATGCCATCCAGGCTGACTTCACCCTGGCTCAGGTCCATTGCGCCGGCAAGGGCCTGCAGCAGTGTCGACTTGCCTGCACCGTTGCGGCCCAGCACGGCAATGCGTTCGCCTGGGCGGATGTCCAGCCGGGCGATGTTGAGCACCGGAGGGGTGTCTTCGCTGTAGCGGAAGGTGGCCTGGCGCAGGCTGTACTCCCCGCGAATGGCGGGCAGGTGCACCCGTGCCTCACCCTCCGGGTGGTCGACGGGCGACTGCATCAGCTTGTCCAGCCCCTGCAAGGCCACCTTGGCCTGCTGCCAGCGGGTGAGCACATGAGTAAGCTGGGCCAGCGGCGCCATCATGCGCGAAGACAGCATGGACGCGGCCACCAGGCTGCCGGTGGTGAGGTCCCCGGCAATGACCATGGGCGCGCCGATGACGATGACCACGGCGAACACGGCGCCCTGTACGTTCTGCGTCCAGGCCACCAGGCCATTGGTGAGTGTGCGCAGGCGCAGGTTGGTGTGGGCGCAGGCGGCGTTGTACTGGTTCCATTGCCGCTCGAAGCGCGCCTCGGCCTGCAGTGCCTTGATTTCGTCCAGGCCTTGCACGCTTTCCACCAGCATGGCATTGCGCAGCGACGACTCGCGCATCGATGCATTGGCCAGCCGGGCCAGGCGCCGCTGCGCCAGCAGGCCCGGCAGCACCATGGCCAGCAAGGCCACCAGCGGCACGAACACCAGCACGCCGCCGATCAGCCAGAACACCAGCAGGAACAACAGGAAGAAGGGCAGGTCGGCCAGCGCCGTGGCCGTGCTGGAGGTGATCAGGTCACGCACCGATTCCAACTCGCGCAATTGCGAGATGAACGAGCCGGTGGACTTGGGCCGTACCGAGTTGCGCAGGCGCAGGGCATGCCCGTACACCAGGTCGCTCACCCGCAGGTCTGCACGCTTGCCCAACAGGTCGGTCACCTTCAGCCGCAACAGGCGCATGCTGAAGTCGAAGACCAGCGCCAGCACCACACCACCAAACAGCACGTACAGGGTGGGCAGCGATTCGGCCGGGATCACCCGGTCGTACACCTGCATGGAAAACAGCACACCCGCCAGCGCCAGCACATTGGCCACCAGCGAGGCGACCATCACCTGGCCATAGGGGCGCAGGTCGCGCAGCACGATGCGGGCGAACCAGTGGCGGTCGTAGGGGGCGGTGTAGTCGTCGGTGCGCACGTCGCGCAGCGGGCGTGCCGGGCGCAGCAGGGCGACGCGGGTGATTCTGCCCATCAGGGTATCGCGTGGCAGGCGCGATGCGAGGCCTTGATCGCCGGCAAACACCACGGCCAGTTCGTCTTCCTGGGTGACCGACTCCACCACCGCCAGTTGGCCGTCGTCCAGCTCAAGCACCAGCGGCGTACGCCACTGGCGCAGCCCTTTGGCATCGAAGCGCACGAAGCGCAGCGCCAGGCCCGCCTGGCGCGCCATGTGGCGCAGGATTTCGTCCAGCGGGCGGGCATCTTCGTCAGCCGCCAGGCGGATACGCTGGGGCGATACGTCCAGGCGGTAGTGGTGGGCCACCTGCAGCATCACCTCAAGCCACGGGCCCAGGTCTGCGCGGGGCGCGGGTGCAGGGGCCGCGGCCTGTTCAGGCAGCGTCACATTGATCGGGTCGCTCATGGCTGGATCTCCACACCTTGCAGGTTGCGCCCCTCAAGGCCCAGGGCGGCCCGCAGGGCGCCGGTGTTGTACAGGCAGTCCACGTCCAGGCGCAGCAGGTCGGAGCGGGTGCCGGCCAGCTCGAAACGTGATTGGTAGATTTCCTGCTCGGCGTTCAGCAGGTCGAGCAGTGGCCGGGTGCCCAGGTCCAGGTATTGGCGGCCGTACAGCATGCGCGCCTCCTGAATGCTGACCTGGCGCGCTTCCAGCGAACCCAGGCGACGGCCCAGGCCGGAGGTTTGCGCCATGGCTTCGGCCAGCCCACGGCGCGCCTGCAGGCGGGCGGCGTCTTCGGCGGAGTCGGCGGCGGTGAGCGCATAGCCGGCTGCCCGGGTGCGCGCGCTGATGGCCCCGCCCTGGTAGATAGGCACTTCCACGTTCAGGTAGATACCGGCCTGGGTTCGGTCCAGGCGACCGTTGTCGCGGTTGTAGTCGTTGTCCAGGTAGTGGTTGACCTGCGGCTGCAACGACACCGTCGGGTAAGCCTCGGCCTTGGCCTGGGCCAGTTCGGCCTGGCCCTGAGCGCGCTGGGCCAGGGCCATCAGCACACCGGGCAGGCGCTCGTCGCCCTGTGCCGGGCGCTGGCAAGCCTGGGCCAGTTCCGGGGGCGGCTGCTCGGTGAGGGACACGGGCGTGACGCGCCCCAGCAAGGCGGCCAGGGTGGAACGCCAGCGTTCGTACTGCGAACGGTATTCTTCCAGCACGGCGCGGGCGCTTTGCACCCGGGACTCGGCCTGCACCACGTCGGAACGGGTACTGGCACCCATGTCGCTGCGCTGACGGGCCATGCTGGCAATGTCACCGACCCCGCGGATCTGCTCGCGGGCGATGGCGATCAACTGCTCGTAGCGGCGGGTTTCGATCCAGGCATAGGCGGTATCGCGCGCCAGGTCGTCCACTACCAGCAGGATGTTGGCCTGGGCACGGGCGGCAGCGGCCTGGGCGGCACTGACCGCATGGTCCACCTTGCCGAAGTCGTACAGCATCTGCTTGAGTGAAAGGTTTACCGCCTGACTGTTGCGGTCACCCCCATAGCCGGTGTCATAGCCGGTGCGGATGCCCCCGGAAACCTGCGGATAATAGCCCGCGCGGGCGACGTTGATGCCCTCGCCCTGCTTGTAGAGGTCACCGATGGCCTCGGCGATACTCGGGTGCCATTGCGCGGCCTGCAGCACCGCATCGGACAACCCCAGGCGCTGGGCGCTGGCGACCGGCGCCATGCCGGTGGCGGGGCGGGTGGGTACTGCACCTGGCGCATCGCGTAACAGCGATGGGCCAATCTGGCGCAACGTTGGGTCTAGGTCATCGGCGGCCTGGGCCGCCGGGTAAAGGTTCATGGCCAGGAGCCCGAAGGCCCCCAGCAGCAACGGTGACAGCGCACTGCTTCGCTTCACTGAGTGTCCTTACTGCTGATCTTCATCCATGCCGCCGGGTAAACCCGGCGGGTGTGCAACGGCCTCAAACCACATGAATACCGTTCTGTACCCACAATTGATGGCTCGGGTCCTCCTGGGCCGTGTATTGGTTATAGTCGATACCGTCCAGGCTGTGGTTGCCGATGCGGTTCCAGGTGTCGGTCATCAGCACCGTGTCGTGCTCGTCACCCTTGATGATCAGGGTGTCGTTGGCGCTGTCGGTCACCGCCACCACGTCAGCCAGGCTGAGGGTGAGCGCCACGGCGCTGGTGGCGTTGAGGTCGATCACCTCCAGGTCGTGCACCTGCCCGGCCAGGTTGGCCAGGTCGATGCTGGCATCGCCACCGCCCCACAGCAGGGCATCGTTGCCGGTGCCGGTATCCACGCTGACGAAGCCGTTATCCAGGGTGACCTGGGTGCCAGTATCCGCGTGGCTGGCCACCGCGGTGTCGCTGCCATCATCGCTGTCGACGGCCACCTCACCGGCGGTTGCCGCCGCCAGGGTGGTCAGCGCGACCCCTTCGTCACTGGCATCTGCCACCAAGGCACTGCTGGTAGTGAAGCCGGTGACAGGGTCCAGGTTGATGGTGAGTGTGGCCGTGTCGGTGGTGCCATTGGGGTGGGTCAGCTCGTAGGTGAAGGTTTCTTTCTGGCCGACCACCGCCGAGGTCAGCCCGGCGTTGAGCGTGTAGTTGTAGCTGCCGTCGGCAAACACCACCAAGGTGCCGTAAGTGCCCTGCACGCTGGCACCGTTGTAGCCGGGCAGGGTGAAGGTGTTGGCTGCGGTCAGCACGCTGAGCACCGTCAGTGGCGAGCCCAGGTTGTCCGCCCCCGCGCCGTCGGTCAGCAGGTTGCCTGACACAGGCGTGTAGTTGCCGACCACGAACTCGTTGAGGTGAGTGGCCGTGGCATTGACGGTGGTAGTGAGCGAGCTGAGCAGGCCGATACCGCCGGCCGTTACGCGCACGTGGTAGGTACCCGCCCCCTGGTTCTGGAAGGTGTACCCGGCGCCTCCGCCCAGCAGGCTGAGCAGCGAGGTACCGGCCACGGTCTGCACGGTCACGTACTGCCCGGTGGTGGGGTTGAGCTTGAGCAGCTCCAGCGTGGTGCCATTGAGCAGGCCCAGCAGGTTGGTGGAGTTGAGCACCACTTGCAGGTCGGCGGAGGTATTGGCCGCCACGGTGGTGGTGTAGGTTGCCGAGCGGCTGCCGAGCACTGGCAGCGACAGCGCCGCGAAGGTGGTACTGCTGGAGGTCTGCAGGTTGACCAGGCTGATGTTGGTGTTGTCTACGTCGTTCACCGCATCCACCACGGTGGCAGGCGCTGCGTAGTTGTTGTCATTCCAGGTTTCGGTAGCCTGCGGGCTATCGATGCGCACATACAGGTTGGCCGTGTCGGACTTGCCGTTGGGGTGCACCAGCTGGTAGCTGAACACATCCACCTTGCCAACGCTGGCGGGGCTGCCGTTGGGGGTGTAGGTGTAGCTGCCATCCCCACGGATCACCAGCGTGCCGTATAGCCCTTGCACGGTGGTGGCGCTGCCTGCGCTGATGTAGCTGCCGGCCTTGAGCACCTGCAGCACCGCTTCGCTGTCCGGGCCGCGCGCGTCCACGCTGCCATCAATGCCCACATCGGTAATCACGTTGCCCGAAGCGGCAGTGCCGGTACCGGTGAACTGCGTCAGGCTGGTGGTTTGCACCTCCAGCGCGGTCGTCACGGTGGTCAGCAGGCCGATACCGCCGCTGCCTACCGTCAGCCGATAGTCACCGGCCAGCAGTTCGCCGATGCCCACGCGTATGCCCTGGCCCAGCGGCAGCAGCACCAGGTCGAGCAGGCCCTGGCTGTTGCCGGTTGCCAGGGTTACCCAGTTGCCGCTGGCATTCTTCACCTGCAGGGTGAAGGTGGCGTTGTCCAGCAGTGCCAGCGCGCTGTCGGTGCTCAGTGTCAGGGTAGGGTCAGCCTTGGTCCCGGCTGCAACGGTCCAGGTGAAGGTTTTGCTGAAGCCCGCGAGCAAGGTGCTGAAGGTGTCCTGGTACACCCGCGTGCTCACCACCGGCGCCAGGTTGACCACGGCGGTGGCCAGGTTGTCGCTGGCAATGACCGGCGCGTTGGCATCCACATCGGGCGCCGTTACGGTGACATTGCCGGACAGGTTACCGCGTGGGTCGCTGAGGGTGACGGCCACAATCTGGCCGTTGTCCTGTGGCGGGTTCAGGGTGAGGGTGAAGGTACCGTTGGCCTGCACCGTGCCGGTCTGCAGCACTGTGCCGGTGGCGCTGCGTACAGTGACCGTGGCACCCACTTCACCGGTACCGGTCAGGCTGCTGCCGTCGGCGCTGAACTGCAGGTTGCCGGCAGCGGCGGGCGGGGTGAGGTCTGGCGCGGTCAGCGCAGTGCTGGTGGAGACGTTACCTGCACCGTCGGTGAGCGTCACCGTGAGGGCCTGGTTGTCGATTTGCGCAGCGGCCAGGCTGACCACGAACAGCCCGTTGCTGCCTACCGTCGCGGTACCCAGCACGGTGCCTGCGCTGTTGCGCACGGTGGCTGTACTACCCACCTGGCCAGAGCCGCTTACCGCAGTACCCAGGGCGTTGATGGTGGCCACGGGTGCGGCCGGTGGCGTGGTGTCCGGGGCGGCCAGGCTGACACTGCCCGACAGGTTGCCAGCAGCATCGGCTTGGCGCACCACCAGCAACTGGCCGTCGTTCTGCGGTGTGGCCAGGGTAATGCTGAAGGTGCCATTGGCCTGCACCAGGCCGCTGCCCACCTGCCCACCAGGGCCCTGCACGGTCACGGTAGCGCCCGCCTCACCGTTGCCGGTCAGTACAGTACCTGTGCCGTTTATGGCAACGTTGGTGGGGACGGCGGGGGGCTGCACGTCGGCAGCGGTGAAGCTGGTGTTGGCAGACACGTTACCTGCTCGGTCGGCCTGGCTCAGGCTCAACACCTGGCCGTTCAACTGAGCAGCATTCAGGTTGACGCTGAAGTTGCCGGCGGTATTCACCACCGCAGTGCCCAGCACGGCATTGCTGGCATCCCGCACGGTGACGGTGGCACCTGCCTCGCCGCTGCCGGTCAGTACCAGGCCATTGGGCGACAGCGCGATTACCACCGGGTTGGCCGGTGGGGTGATGTCCGCTGCCACCACGAAGGTTGGCTGCGATTCGCCCCCCACCAGCGCCACGGCGGTTACCGTCAGCTGCTGGCCGTTCAGTTGCGGCGTATTCAGTTGCAGGCTGAAGGCGCCGTTGAGGGTGGCGCCGCCCACGCCGATCTGGTTGCCCGCGGCATCGTAAACCCGAATGCCGGTACCGGTAGGCGCGTTGCCCGTCAGCGTCAGGCCGTCGCCGGCCAGCACCACGTTGGTGGGCGGCACGGGTGGCGCTGCCAAGGGGGTGATGTACGTCACGCTGGCAGAGGTGTTGGACGCCGCGTCGGTCTGGTAGATCACCAGGCTGGCCACCGACCCTGCGGCTGGCTGCGTGACGATCTGGAACGTACCCGCCTCGCTTACCTCGCCAGTGCCGATCACCTGGTTGTTCTTGCTGATGGTGACGGTGGCGCCAGGTTCGCCACGGCCCGTGATCACGGTGAACGTGTTGTCCACCGCCAGGTCGGTGACGGGGGCAGGGGGGGAGGTATCCCGGGCCTGCAGGGTCGCAGGTATCGACTCGTTGCCGGCCGCGTCTGTCGACACGATGGTGAGCAACTGGCCGTTGTTCTGCAGAGGGTTCAGCGCAACCGTGAAGGCCCCACCCTCGGGCACTTGCACAGTACCGACTTCGGCACCGTTCGGGCCGCGTACGCTAACGGTGCTGCCTGCCTCTGCAGTACCGGTCAGTGTCGCGCCCAAGGGGTCCAGCACCAGGTTTGACGGCTGTACCGGGGGTGTCAGGTCAGGCGCATCGAGTGCCAGAGCCGGTGATGGATTGCCAGTGGCATCCTGGGCAATCACCGAGAGTGTCTGGCCGTTGACCTGAGCCGGCACCAACGCCAACACGAAGGTGCCATCAGCCGCCACCACGCCCTGACCAACCAGGTCGCCTGCATTGTTCAGCACAGTGACGCGCGCCCCGGCTTCGGCCGTGCCCACCACCTGGGTACCACTGTCGTTGATGGTGGCTACCACGGCAGCCGGGGGGGTGATGTCCAGGGCTGTGAGGCTGCTGATGGGGGAGACGTTGCCCGCCGCGTCGGTCAGGGTTACCTGCAGCACCTGGCCGTTGAGCTGGGCGGCGTCCAGTTGCACGGTGAAGATGCCGGCTGGTGTCACCTGGCCGGTACCGATCTGGGTGGTGCCGACGAATACCCGCACGGTGGCGCCCGCTTCGCCGATACCGCCCAGCGTGTCACCCGCCACGCTCAGCTGCAACGCCGTGGCTGCGGCCGGCGGGGTCAGGTCTGGTGCCACTACGCTGACCGGTTCGCTGACGTTGCCGGGTGGGTCGGCCTGTTGCACCGACAGCACCTGGTTGTCGATTTGCGCAGGCGACAGTTCCACGCGGAAGCTGCCATCGGCAAGCACCGTGCCCGTGCCTAGCCGCACGCCGGCCGCGTTGCTGACGGTGACCGTGGCGCCGGCCTCACCCCGGCCGGTGACCACGCTGCCGTCGGCGTTGATGGTGACTTGGGTGAGGGCGTCAGGTGGGGTGAAGTCCGGCGTCTGCAGGGTCGCCACTGCAGATACGTTACCGGCAGCGTCTGCCTGGGTGAAGCTGAGCAGTTCGGCATTGCCCAGCGCGGGGTTGAGGTCAAGGGTGAAGTGGCCGCTGGCGTCTACAGTGGCGCTGCCAAGGGTTTCACCCTCGGCGTTTTTCACCGTGACCAGCGCGCCGGCTTCGCCACGGCCCGTAATGGTGACACCGTTGCTGGAGATGGCGAGCTCGCCGGGGGCAGCCGGCGGTGTGGTGTCTGGTGCGGTTATGACGCTGGGGAGCGACTGGTTGCCGGCCGCATCGGTGAGCAGCACTTCCACTTGTTGCCCATTGGCCTGGGGCGCCGCCAGGCTGACCTGGAAGGTGCCGTCGCCGCGCACGGTCGAGGTGCCCAGCACACTGCCGTCGGCAGCCAATACCCGTACCGCTGCGCCTGCCTCGCCCGTGCCGTTGAGCAGCGAACCGCCGCCGGCAAATACCAGGCCCTGGGCAGGCTCGGGTGCAATGCGGTCAGGCACCACCAGGCTGACGCTGTTGGACTCGTTACCGGCCGCGTCGGTCTGGCTGGCGCTCAGCACTTCGCCGTTGAGTTGGGCCACCAGCAGGGTGGCGCTGAAGCGGCCATCGGCGTTCACCACAGCGGTGCCGAGGTCGACGCCGCCTGCGCCGGTAATGGTCACGGTTGCACCTGGCTCACCGAGGCCGGTCAGTACCAGGCCGTCGTTGGACAGCACCAGTGCACTCAGTGGTTGCGGCGCAGTGGTGTCAGGGGCCTGCAGGGTTGCAGGCAGCGACACCGCACCATCGGTGCCGAGCGCGTCTACCCGCAGGACCTCGCCGTTGGCCTGGGCGCTGCCCAGGTTGACGGTGAAGGTTCCATCGTTGGCTACCTGGCCACTGCCCAGCAATTCATCGTTGGGGCCATAGACCCTGACCGTGGTGCCACTGGCGGCCGTGCCCGATACCGACAGGCCGTTGGCGGCCAGCGTCAGGTTTTCGGGTGTCTGCGGTGCAAGCACGCCAGGTGCGGTGATGGTCTGGGCAACCGAGAGGTTCTGCGCCGCATCGGCCTGCACCACGCTCAAGAGCGTGCCTACAGGCGCGGCTGGGTCGAGGGTGACGCTGAAGCGGCCATCCGCTGCGACCTGGGCAGTGCCCAGCAGGGTGCCGTCGGCGGCGCTGACCCTGACCGTGGCCCCCACTTCACCATGGCCTACCAGGGAGGTGCCGTCGGCCGACACGGCCAGGTTGGTCACCGCTGCTGGCGGTGTGGTGTCCAAGGCCGTATAGGTGGCCACGGGCGACACATTGCCTGCGGCATCGGTCGCCGTTACCTGCAAGGTCTGACCGTTGGTCTGTGGCGTATCCAGGATGATCTGGAAGGTGCCGTTGCTGGCCACCCGTGCAGAGCCCAGGACGCTGCCAGTGGCATCGCGCACGGCCACCGTGCTGCCTGCCTCGGCACTGCCGGTGAGTTGCAACCCATTGGCCGCCAACAGCAGATTGGCGGGCGCAGCCGGTGGCGTGAAGTCCGGTGCGGTGATCGCCACGGCGGGCGAGGTGTTGTTGCCGGCGTCGGTCTGGGTCACGCTCAGGCGCTGGGCATTGAGCTGGGCGCTGTCCAGGGTCAGGGTGAAACTGCCATTGGCCGCGACCAGGCCGGTACCGATGATGGTGCCGTCGATGCCGCGCACGGTAACCGTGGCGCCTGCTTCACCCAGGCCGGTGAGGGTCAGGCCATTGTTGTTCAGGGCTACGTTGGTCAGCGCAGCGGGCGGGGTCAGGTCCGGGGTGGGCAGCGTGACGGCGGTCGACGTGTTACCGGCTGCATCTACCTGGGTTACCCCAATCGCCTGGCCACTGACCTGCGGCGTATCGAACACCACAGTGAAGCGGCCATCGGCACCCACGCTGGCAGTGCCCAGTACGGCGCCGGAGGCGTTGCGCACCTGCACCGTGGCGCCTGGCTCACCGCTGCCGGACAGCTGCCGGCCATCCAGGCTCAGCTGCGGGTTGCCCACCGCAGCAGGCGGGGTGCGGTCGGGCGTTAGCACGCTGGCAGGGCCGGACACGTTACCCGCAGCATCGCTCAAGGTCACCTGCAGGGCACTGCCGGTGGTCTGGGCGCTGGGCAGGGTCACCTGGAACTGCCCGCTCTGGTTGACCGTACCGGTAGCCAGCACGGCGCCGCTGGCATCACGTACCGTGACGGTGGCGCCGGCCTCGCCCTGCCCGCTGAGCACAGTGGCGGCACTGTTGAGGCTTAGGTTGCTGGCGGCCGGTGGGGCCTGCAGGTCGGGTGCCTGCAAGGTGGCGGCCAGCGACACGTTGCCGGCGGCATCGGCCTGGGTCACGACCAGGTTCTGTGCGTTGACCACCGCAGGGACGAAGTTGACCGTGAACAAGCCGTTGGCAGCCACGGTCGCCGTACCCAGCAGGTTGCCTTGGCCATCCGTGACCCTGACAGTGGCGCCGACCTCACCTTGGCCGGTCAGCGTGCTGCCAATCCGGTCGATGGCAATGGCGGTGGGGGCGTCCGGCGCCGTGGTGTCTTCTGCCACTACGGTGGCAGCCACCGAAGGCTGCCCGCCTGCGCTGGCGCGAGCGGTCACGTGCAACGTCTGGGCGTTGAGCTGCGCATTCAGGAAGAACACGCGGAAGATGCCATCACTGCCCACTGTGGCGGTGCCGAGCGTTGCCCCTGCCGAGGTCACGGTAATCAGCGACCCCACGGTGCCTTGCCCGGTCAGCAGGAACCCGTCTGCGCTGATGGCCAGGTCACTCGGGGTGGCCAGTTCATTGCCGGTCGGGCCTGCCAGCGGCACATCGGGAGAGGAGTTGCCTGCCGGGTCGACCACCACCACGGTAACGGTTTCGCCAGCCGTCAGCGGCGGCACCACTGGCACCACGAAGGTACCGTCTGCACCTACGGTATCACTGCCGCGCTCGCTGCCATTGGGGTTACGGATAACCACCGTGCTGCCAGGCTCGGCGCCGCCGCCTACCACAGCGCCATCGGGGCTGATGGTGACATCGGTCGCCGGCAGCGGTGGGGTGGTGTCCGGGGCGGTAACGGTGATGGGGGCGGTGGCGTTGCCCGCTTGGTCGGTGACCACCACAGTCAGCGGCTCACCATTGAGTAGCGGAGTCGGCAGAGGGACGCTGAAGCTGCCGTCGCCAGTGACCGGCACGGTGATTTCCAGGCCGGTGCTGTCGCGTACGGTCACGGTCGCTGCGCCCGGCGCACTGCCGGAGACCTCGATGCCGTCTTCGCTCACTTGCACCCCGGTGGGCAGTTGAGGCGGGGTGATATCCGGGGCGGTGATCTGCCCAGGTTGCGATGCGTTGCCCGCAGCGTCTACCAACACCACGTTCAGCAACTGGCCATCCAGCTGGGCGGGCGACAGTGGCACCGTGAAGTTGCCACCTGCCGGCACCTGAACACTGCCCAGCACCTCGCCGTTGGCATTGCGCACTTCTACTGTGGCACCAGGCTCGCCGACCCCCTGTATGGCGTTACCACCCGGATTGATCGCAAGGCCGGTGGCAGTGGCGGGTGGGGTGATGTCATCGGCTATGAACGTGGCCGAGGGGGAGACATTGCCCTGGCTGTCGCTCAACACCACCGACAACACTTCGCCGTTGGTTTGTGGCGCGGTGAGTGACACCTCGAAGTTGCCCTGTGCATCTACCGGCACGCTGCCCAGCAACGCACCATTGGCACTGCGTACTTCAACGGTGGTACCCGCTTCACCCTGGCCGGTCAGCAGTGTGCCAGCCAGGTTCAGCGCCAGCCCATCTGCTGGCAAAGGTGGCTCCAGGTCTGGCGCGATAAGGGTGCCTGCAGGTGAGAGGTTGCCAGCAGGGTCCGCCTGGGTCACCGACAGGGTCTGCCCGTTGAGCTGGGGCGGTGAGAGGGTAACGCTGAAGCTGCCATCTGCCTGCACCACGGCGGTACCGAGGGGCGCGCCAGTGCTGCCGGTGACGGTAACCCGTGCACCCGGTTCGCCGATGCCGGCCAGCAACACGCCATCGGCGGTCAGGGTGAGTTCACCGGGCATTGCCGGTGGCTCGTTGTCGGGCGCCATCAGGTCAACGGCCACAGACAGGTTGCCGGCCAGGTCGCGCTGCTCGATGCTCAGCATCTGGCCGTTGGTCTGCGGGGGCACCAGTGCTACTTCGAAGGCGCCGTTGGCGCCCACTTGGGCAGTGCCAAGCACGGTCCCGTCCGGGCCGCGCACGCTCACTGTCGCACCTGGCTCGCCAGTGCCTGTGACCACGCTGCCTTCGCCGTTGATCGCCGCACCGGTGACGGCTAGCGGTGGTGTGGTATCGGGCGCCGTGAAGGGCACTGGCCCGGCGCTGTTGCCCAGGCTGTCGGTCGCCTCGACGGTGAGGTTTTCACCATTGCGCTGCGCGGCTGCCAGGGTGACATCGAAGCGGCCATCGGCGCCGACGGTGGTGACACCCAGCACAGCGCCATTTGCAGCGCGCACGGTGATGATCGACCCAACCTGGCCCACCCCGGTGAGGTGCAGGCCGGCAGTGTCGATACTCAAGGCCGACGGCTGTAGCGGGCCGTCCAGGTCGGGTGCGGTGACAGTAGTGCTCGAGCTGTTGCCGGCGGCATCGCGCAGCACCACTTCCAGTACCTGGCCATCAGTTTGTGGCGGGTTCAGTTGCACGCTGATCACGCCGTTGGCGCCTACCTGCGCCATACCCAGCACCGTGCCCTGGGCATCGGTGACCTCGACGGTGGTGCCGGCCTCACCGCGGCCGGTCAGCACGCTGCCATTGGCGCTCAGTTGCAGGTCGGTCGGCTCGCTGGGGGCGGTGATGTCCGGGGCAATCACTTGCACCGGCAGTGAGCGGTTACCACCGTCATCGATGGCTACCACGTCCAGGGTTTCACCGTTGGCCTGCGGGGGTTGCAGGCCGAGGGTGAAATCGCCGTTGGCGCCGGCTTGGGCGCTGCCCAGCAGGGTGCCCTGGGCGTCGCGCACTTCAACTTGGCTATTGGCCGGCGCGGTACCGCTGACGCTGCTACCGTCAGCGGCCACCACGATTGCACTCGGGCTGGCTGGTATCGGCGCCTGCGGCACGGTCACATTGGTGGCAATGGACGTGTTGCCGGCAGCATCGGTTTGCACCAGCACCAGGGCCTCGCCTGCACTCAGCGCAGTACCCAGGTTCACGACGAAGGTGCCATTGGCAGCCACCGTGGCGGTGCCCAGCACGTCGCCATTGGTATTGCGTACCTGCACCGTGGCCCCCGCTTCGCCGTGCCCGGCAACGGCAAGGCTTCCGGCGCCGGTGACCACATCGGTAATGGCGGCCGGTGGGGTGATGTCCGGGGCGGTGTAGGCCAATGGCAGTGAGGTATTGCCAGCAGCGTCGGTCACGGTAATCGACAGTGCCTCGCCATTGGCCTGCGGCGGAGCCAGCGTGAGGCTGAAGGTGCCTGAGCCTTGCACGATGGCACTGCCGATCAGGTTGCCTGCTGCGTCGCGGACCTCGACCCGTGCGCCGGCTTCGGCGATGCCGGTCAGGGTGACGCCCGCACTGAGTACCAGGTCAGTTGGCTGCGCAGGCGGCACCTGGTCGGGTGCGCTCAGCGAAACCGGCGTAGACACGTTACCCGCCGCATCGGTCAGGGTGACCTGCAGCGCAGAACCATCCACCACTGGCGGCTGCAACTGCACCACGAAGCTGCCGTCGGCCTGCACGGTCGCGCTTGCCAGCAATTGCCCCTGGTCATTGCGCACCTGCACGGTGGTGCCTGCTTCGCCACGGCCCGAGACGGTGCCGCCGCTGGCACTGATGGCCAGGTCTGTTGCAGGTTGGGGTGGGGTGGTATCGATGCCGGTGTCGATGGTCGGCGCAGTCACCAACCCGGGGGCGGAGGTATTGCCTGCCATGTCGGTGGCCGTGACCTGCAATTGCTCGCCCGCCACCTGCGCAGGTGTCAGGCCGATGCTGAAGGCACCGGTGGCACCCACCACAGCCGAGCCCAATACCGTGATGCCATCCGCCGCGAGTACGCGCACGGTGCTGCCGGCCTCGGCGCGGCCTGTCACCACACTGCCGTCAGCGCTGACCAGCAGCTGACCGGGTTCCTGCGGCGGGGTGATGTCCGGCGCTGTGATCTGTACGGGCAGCGACGCGGTACCATTGCCGTCGACGGCCACCACGTCCAGCAACTGACCGTTGGCCTGGGCAGGTTGGAGGGGGACGGTGAAGGTGCCTTCGGCCCCGACCACCACACTGCCTACCAGCGTGCCATCGGCATCGCGTACTTGCACGCCGCTGCCAGCAGGGGCAGTGCCGCTGATGCTGCTGCCGTCTTCGGCAACGACCAGGCCAGTTGGGCTGGCAGGCGTCGGCAGGGTCGGTACCTCGAACACCAGCGCCTGAGAAGCATTGCCGCTGGGGTCGGTCTGCACGAGCGTCAATTGCGCGCCGGGCAGGGCAGGCGTGTCGAGGTTGAGCAGGAATGTGCCGTTGACACCCACCACGCCGCTGCCGATCAGCGCACCATTGCCATCGCGCACTTCGATAGAGGCGCCGGCTTCGCCGCGACCGCTCAGGGTGAAGCCTGCATTGCCGACCACGATGTTGCTGACGGGGGCTGGCGGGGTAATGTCCGGGGCGTCGAACTGCAGTGGCGCAGAGCGGTTGCCTGCGGCGTCCACCAAGCGTACGTCCAGCACTTCACCGTTGGCTTGAGGTGGCGACAGGGTAAGGCTGAAGGTGCCATCTGCTGTAACGCTGCCGGTGCCAACCAGCACGCCGGCCGCAGTGCGTACCTCTACCGTGGCGCCAGGTTCACCGCGGCCGGTAAACGTGGCCCCAGCGTCCAGGGCAAGGTCGGTGGGCTGTGCCGGGGCTTGCAGGTCTGGGCTGACCACCGTTGCCGGTGGCGAAACATTGCCTGCAGCATCGGTGAGCACTACTTGCAGGCTGCTGCCGTCCCTTACTGCAGGGTCGAGAGTGAGCTGGAACGTGCCATCCGCGTTGACGCTGCCGCTGACCAGCAGGTTGCCTTGGGTGTCACGCACTTGCACCGTGGCGCCGGCTTCGCCTCGGCCGCTCAGCAGGGCGCCGGCCAAGCCGATGACCAGGTCAGTGGGCGCGAGCGGCGGGGTGGTGTCGCCGCCATCGATATCCGGGGCGGTGATGCTGCCTGCGCCGGAGACGTTGCCGGCGCCATCGGTGGCAGTCACTTGCAGCACCTCGCCATTCACTTGTGGCGGGGCCAGGGTGACGCTGAAGCTGCCAGTGGCACCCACCACGACGCTGCCCAGCACGGTGGTGCCGTCGGCAGCCAGGACGCGGATGGTGCTGCCCGGCTCGCCGCGGCCACTGACCTGGGTGCCATCTGTGTTGATCGCCAGGTCGCTTGGGATGACCGGGGGTGTGATGTCGGGGGCTGTGATTTGGGCTGGCAGGGAAGACAGGCCGTCTTCAATGGCGACTACGTCCAGCAATTCACCGTTGGCCTGGGCTGGATTCAGCGGGATGCTAAAGGTGCCATCGGCATTGGCGGTGGCGCTGCCGATCAACGTACCGTCCGTGTCGCGGACTTCGACGCGTGCACCGGCAGGTGCGGTACCGGTGAGCGCTGTACCGTCCGCGTTGACGGTCAGGTTGGTCGGGCTCTCCGGCGCGGTGGTAAGAGGGACTTGGTAATCCACGGCGACCGAAGCGTTACCGCTTGGGTCGATCTGCACCAGGCTCAATTGCTCGCCCGGCTGTGCAGCAGGGTCGAGGCTGACCAGGAAGGTGCCGTTGGCAGTGACCACGCCACGGCCCAGTAGATTGCCGTCGGCATCTCGCACCTCGACGGTAGCGCCGGCTTCGCCTCGCCCGCTCAGGGCAGTGCCGCCCGGGCCGATCAGGATATTGGTCACAGCATCTGGCGGGGTGATGTCGGGTGCATCGAATTGCAGGGGTGCAGAAACGTTACCGGCAGCATCGATCAGCTGTACATCCAGGGCTTGGCCGTTGGCCTGTGCAGGGGAGAGCGTGATGTTGAACAGCCCGTCCGATCCTACGATGCCAGTCCCTATCACGGTCCCAGCGGCATCACGCACCTGAACAGTAGCGCCCGGTTCACCGCGACCGGTGAAGGTCACGCCATCTACCAGGGCCAGGTCGGTGGGTTGTGCGGGAGCAGTGAGGTCTGGCGACGCGACGCTGCCAGGGGGCGAAACATTGCCAGCGGCATCGGTAAGGGTAACCTGCAGGGTGCTGCCGTCTTTCACAGATGGGTTCAGTGACACCGCAAATGTGCCGTTCGGCCCCACGGTTCCAGTGGCAATGACATTACCTGCGGCATCACGAATCTGCACGGTAGCACCGGCTTCGCCGCGACCGGTGAGCTGAGTGCCCGCTAAACCGATCGCCAGATCCACTGGGGCAGCCGGTGGCGTGGTATCGACGCCGTCGATATCAGGCGCCGTAAACGTACTGGCTTCGGAGGTATTGCCAGCAGCGTCTGTGGCAGTGGCGCGCAGCACTTCGCCGTCTACCTGTGGCGGGCTGAGGGTGATGTTGAAAATGCCCGTTGGTCCTACCAGTGCGGTGCCGAGCTGCGTGCCATCGGCAGTGGTTACACGCACGGTGCTGCCGGGCTCTGCACGACCGGTCACCAGACTGCCGTCAGCGCTTATCGTAAGTTGGGCTGGCGCATCTGGCGCGGTGATGTCAGGTGCCGTGACTTGGGCGGGGAGTGAAGACAAGCCGTTTTCGGTGGCGACTACGTCCAGCAATTCACCGTTGGCTTGAGCTGGATTGAGCGGGATGCTGAAGGTGCCATCGGCATTGGCGACAGCACTACCGATTAATGTGCCATCTGCCCCACGAACTTCTACACGAGAGCCAGCCGGTGCAGTACCCGTCAGCGCTGTACCGTCCGCGTTGACGGTCAGGTTGGTCGGGCTCTCCGGCGCGGTAGTAAGAGGGACCTCGTAATCGACGGCGACCGAAACGTTGCCGCTACCGTCGATTTGCACCAGGCTCAATTGCTCGCCGGGCTGTGCAGCAGGATCGAGGCTGACCAGGAAGGTGCCGTTGGCAGTGACCACGCCACGGCCAAGTAGATTGCCGTCGGCGTCACGCACTTCGACAGTGGCGCCGGCTTCGCCGCGCCCGCTCAGGGCAGTGCCGCCAGGGCCGACCAGGATATTGGTCACAGCATCGGGCGGGGTGATGTCGGGTGCATCGAATTGCAGGGGTGCAGAAACGTTGCCTGCAGCATCGACCAGCCGTACATCCAGTGGCTGGCCATTGGCTTGGGCTGGCGACAACGTCAGGCTGAACAGCCCGTCAGACCCGACAACGCCAGTGCCGATCAGAGTACCAGCGGCATCACGCACCTGAACTGTGGCGCCTGGTTCACCGCGGCCGGTGAAGGTCACGCCATCTGCCAGGGCCAGGTCGGTGGGTTGTGCGGGAGCAGTGAGGTCCGGCGAGGCGACGCTGCCTGGTTGCGAAACATTGCCCGCAGCATCGGTGAGGATGACTTGCAGGGTGCTGCCGTCTTTCACAGCAGGGTTCAGCGACACTGCGAATGTGCCATTCGGCCCTACGGCCCCAGTGGCAATGACATTACCTGCGGCATCACGCACCTGCACGGTGGTGCCGGCTTCACCGCGGCCACTCAACTGAGTACCGGCAAGGCCCACCACCAGATTGATAGGTGCATCAGGTGGCGTGATATCGACGCCGTCGATGTCCGGCGCGGTCACGGTGCTGGCGGTTGATGTATTGCCAGCCGCATCTGTAGCAGTGGCTTGCAGCACTTCGCCATCCACTTGGGGTGGCGTCAGGCTGATGCTGAACAAGCCCGTTGCGCCGACCACTGCGGTGCCAAGTTCAGTACCGTTAGCATTCAGGACACGTACGGTGCTACCCGGTTCTGCGCGACCTGTAACCACAGTCCCGTCTGCGCTGACGGTCAATTCAGTCGGTGCCGCAGGTGCAGTGATGTCGGGTGCAGTGACTTGGGCGGGGAGGGAAGACAGGCCGTTTTCGATGGCGACTACGTCCAGCAATTCACCGTTGGCTTGAGCAGGGTTCAGCGGGATGCTGAAGGTGCCATCGGCATTGGCGACAGCACTACCGATTAATGTGCCGTCTGCCCCACGGACTTCTACGCGAGAGCCAGCCGGCGCAGTACCCGTCAGCGCTGTACCGTCCGCACTAATGGCCAGATTGGTTGGGCTTTCTGGTGCAGTAGTAACGGGAACCTCGTAATCCACGGCAACCGAAGCGTTACCGCTTGGGTCGATCTGCACCAGGCTCAATTGCTCGCCGGGTTGTGCAGCAGGATCGAGGCTGACCAGGAAGGTGCCGTTGGCAGTGACCACGCCACGGCCCAGCAGATTGCCGTCGGCGTCGCGCACTTCGACAGTGGCGCCGGCTTCGCCTCGCCCGCTCAGGGCGGTGCCGCCAGGGCCGACCAGAATGTTTGTCACCGCATCGGGCGGGGTGATGTCGGGTGCATCGAATTGCAGGGGTGCAGAAACGTTGCCGGCAGCATCGACCAGCCGTACATCCAGGGCTTGGCCGTTGGCCTGGGCAGGGGAGAGCGTGATGTTGAACAGCCCGTCCGAACCGACAACGCCAGTACCTATCACGGTGCCAGCAGCATCACGCACCTGAACGGTAGCGCCCGGCTCACCGCGACCGGTGAAGGTAACGCCATCTGCCAAGGCCAGGTCGGTAGGTTGTGCTGGAGCAGTGAGGTCCGGCGAGGCGACGCTGCCTGGTTGCGATACATTGCCAGCGGCATCGGTGAGGACAACCTGCAGGGTACTGCCGTCTTTCACAGCTGGGTTCAGCGACACCGCAAATGTGCCGTTCGGCCCCACGGTTCCAGTGGCAATGACATTACCTGCGGCATCACGCACCTGAACGGTGGTGCCGGCTTCGCCTCGGCCAGTCAATTGAGTACCGGCAAGGCCAACCACCAGGTCAACAGGTGCCGCAGGCGGCGTGGTATCCACGCCATCAATGTCCGGCGCGGTCACGGTACTGGCGGTGGATGTATTGCCAGCGGCATCTGTAGCGGTGGCTTGCAGCACTTCGCCATCTACCTGAGGTGGTGTCAGATTGATGCTGAACAAGCCCGTTGCGCCGACCACTGCGGTGCCAAGTTCAGTACCGTTGGCACCCAGGATACGTACGGTACTACCCGGTTCTGCGCGGCCAGTAATTACAGTCCCGTCTGCGCTGACGGCCAATTCGGTCGGCGCCGCAGGTGCGGTGATATCAGGGGCGGTGACTTGGGCGGGGAGGGAAGACAGGCCGTTTTCGATGGCCACCACGTCCAGCAACTCACCGTTGGCCTGGGCTGGATTCAGCGTGATGCTGAAGGTGCCATCGGCATTGGCAACAGCACGACCGATCAACGTGCCATCTGCCCCACGGGCTTCTACGCGAGAGCCAGCCGGCGCAGTACCCGTCAGCGCTGTACCGTCCGCACTAATGGCCAGATTGGTTGGGCTTTCTGGTGCAGTAGTAAAGGGAACCTCGTAATCCACGGCAACCGAAGCGTTACCGCTTGGGTCGATCTGCACCAGGCTCAATTGCTCGCCCGGCTGTGCAGCAGGATCGAGGCTGACCAGGAAGGTGCCGTTGGCGGTGACCACGCCACGACCCAGTAGATTACCGTCGGCGTCACGCACTTCGACGGTGGCGCCGGCTTCGCCTCGCCCGCTCAGGGCAGTGCCGCCAGGGCCGACCAGAATGTTTGTCACCGCATCGGGCGGGGTGATGTCGGGTGCATCAAATTGCAGGGGTGCAGAAACGTTGCCGGCAGCATCGACCAGCCGTACATCCAGGGCTTGGCCGTTGGCCTGGGCAGGGGAGAGCGTGATGTTGAACAGCCCGTCCGAACCGACAACGCCAGTACCTATCACGGTGCCAGCAGCATCACGCACCTGAACGGTAGCACCCGGTTCACCGCGACCGGTGAAGGTCACGCCATCTGCCAGGGCCAGGTCGGTGGGTTGTGCTGGAGCAGTGAGGTCCGGCGAGGCGACGCTGCCGGGGGGCGATACATTGCCCGCGGCATCGGTGAGGGTGACTTGCAGGGTGCTACCGTCTTTCACTGCAGGGTTCAGCGACACCGCAAATGTGCCATTCGGCCCTACAGTCCCAGTGGCAATGACATTACCTGCGGCATCACGCACCTGCACGGTGGTGCCGGCTTCACCGCGGCCAGTCAGTCGCGTACCGGCAAGACCAACCACCAGATCGACCGGTGCACTAGGCGGTGTGGTATCGACGCCGTCGATGTCCGGCGCAGTGATGGTGGCGCCGGGTGAAGGGTTGCCGGCCGCATCGGTAGCCGTCACCGTCAAGCCTTGCCCATCTGTCTGGGCAGGTTGCAGGGTGATGCTGAACAGACCATCGGCACCGGCTGTTGCAGTGCCCAACAACACCCCACCCGCGCCCCTTACCGCCACGGTCGAGCCCGGCTCGGCGCGGCCTGTGAGCGTTGTGCCTTGAGCGCTCACAGCGAGGTCGGTCGGTGCGAGAGGGGGTGTCAGATCGGGTGCGGTGATGCTGCTGGCCTGCGAGACATTGCCGGCGGCATCGGTCAAGGTCACCTGCAAGCTCTCGCTGTTGATCTGCGCAGGGCTCAATACAACGCTGAAGCTGCCGTCAGCTGCCACACTGCCGCTGCCGATCACATTGCCAGCGGCGTCGCGGACGTTCACGGTGGTGCCTGGTTCACCCTGGCCGGTCAGCGTAACGCCCTGGGCGTCGATGGCCAGATCGACAGGGGGAAGGGGGGCGGTCGCATCCGGGGCAGTGACCGTTCCCGGTGCCGACTCGTTGCCAGCGCCGTCGGTCAAGGTTACCTGAAGGTTCTCGTTGTTGACCTGCGGTGGGTTGAGCGCAACCTCGAAGCTACCGTCTGCGCCGACGGTGCCATTACCAATCACGTTCCCCGCCGCATCCCGTACATTGACCGTAGCGCCTGCCTCGCCACGGCCGGAAAGGCGCAGCCCGTCGGGCGATACCAGCAAGTCGATGGGTGTCGCCGGGGCTGTGGTGTCCGGTGCAGGGGCGCTGCCACCACCACCACCACCACCACCGGAAACCGCTGCCGCACCGCCCCCTACACCCAGCAGGCTAAGGCCCGCAATTGCCCAGGTTGGCATCGCTTCACCCGCTGTACCGATGCCGGCTACCAGCTCGTCCAGCGAGGCGACCTCATTGAAGGTGAAGCCGGTAAATGCCGCCGCGTCGTAGTCAGCGTGCCACAGGGTGCCGTCTTCGCCGACGAAGACCATGTCGCTACCGACGCCTGCCTGGTTCACTGCGAAGAAGTTACCGATGGTGACTTTTTCGCCGGACTTGAGCGTGACGATCAGGTCTTGCCCGCGCTGGGTGACGTTGGCGACCTGGTCGGGGGAGACGGGCATCTGGACCACACCGGGTCCGTTCAGGCTGATGTTGCCCCAGGCGTTCTGGGTGGCGACGGCGGATTGCTTATCGGCGACGACGATGTTTTCCATAGGTAGCTCCCTGCTGGTGTGCGAATCCCCCGGCCCGAAACCCTCGGGCCGCCACTGCGTCACCGGCCCCTGCAAGGGCGCCCGCGCGCAGTCTCGACCGCCTGGTCAAGATGTGGGTGGTTAGGGAGATATAGCAGCCACGCAAGAAGCAACCAGATGGCTTTCTGGGTTAATCCTTTTGTGAGAAAACCTCAGCGAAGGCCCAGTCTGCGGGCCAATCGGCTCAGGTTGGCGCGGTCCAGGCCAAGCTCTCGGGAGGCAGCTGCCCAGTTTTCCTGATGCCGTTGCAGGCAGTTTTCGATCAACTGCCGCTGGTAGGCATCGACTGCTTCGCGCAGCCCGGTTGTGGGCAGCGGCGCCGCCGTATCGGGTTGCTGGGAGGGGGTGTCTACGGTTGGCAGTGCTGAGGGGCGCAGGTCCAGGTCGGCAGCCCCAAGGGTGAGGATGCGCGGGCGCTCTGCATGTTGCCCCAGGGCTTTGAGGGCGGAGCGGCCGATCAGGTGCTCCAGTTCGCGAACATTGCCAGGCCAGCCGTAGGCAACCAGCGCCGCCTGCCCGTCAGGGCTCAGCCGAAGGCTGTTCAGGCCAAGGCGTGATCGGTTCTGTTCCAGAAAATAGCCCGCCAATAGCAGCACATCGCGGCCTCTTTCCCGCAGTGGGGGCACGTGCAGAGGGTACACGCTGAGGCGGTGATAAAAGTCTGCCCGGAACCGGCCCTCGCGCACTTCAGCTGCCAGGTCGCGGTTGGTGGCTGCGATCAGGCGCACGTCCACGCGGTGCTCGCGGTCCGAGCCCAGGCGCTGCAGCTGGCCGCTCTGCAGTACCCGAAGCAGCTTGGCTTGCACGGTCAACGGCAGTTCACCCACCTCGTCAAGGAACAGGGTGCCACCGTTGGCCAGCTCGAACTTGCCGCGGCGCTCGCCGTGGGCGCCGGTGAACGCACCGCGGACATGGCCGAACAGTTCGCTTTCCACCAGGGTATCGGGCAGGGCTGCGCAGTTCAGGCTGACCATCGGTTTGCCGGCGCGGTTGCTCGCCTTGTGCAGGGCCTGGGCTACCAGCTCCTTGCCCACGCCGGTCTCGCCACTGATCAGCACGGTGAGGTCGCTGCCGCCCACCAGGCGAATTTCATCCACCAGGCGTTTGTGTGCAGGGCTCTGGCCGATCAGTTCCTTGTCCTGGCCGCTGGCCTGGCGGTACACCTCGGCACGCTGGTGCTCGTCCTCGGCGCGCAGGGCCAGGTGCTCGATGCGCTCGGCAACGGTCACCGTCGCCGCGGCCAGGCTGGCGAACGCTTGCAGCGCGTCCAGCTCCAGGCTCTGGAACTGCCCGGGGGTCAGGGCGTCCAGGGTAACAAGCCCCCAGGGTTGTTCATCGACCATCAGTGGGCAGCCCATGCAGTCGTGAACCTCCAGGTCCACGCCTGGGGCGTTGACCAGGCCATCGTAGGGGTCCGGTAGGTCTGAGTCGCTGGGGAAGCGGGTGGGTGAGGGGCGACTCAGCAGTTGCTGGAAGCGCGGGTGCTCACTGACGCGGAAGCGCCGGCCCAGGGTATCGGGGCTCAGGCCATCCACCGCCAGCGGTACCAGCCATTCCCCGTCCAGGCGCAACAGCGCTGCCGCGTCGCAGGGCAACAGGCTGCGCATGGCTTGCAAGAGCCTTCGATAGCGTTCCTGATCGGGCAGGTCTCGTGACAGGTCGCTGACCAGGGGCAATAGGGCAGTGAGCAGTGGCTTTGCGGTCATATGGACTCCAGTGGGTCTATATGACTATACGCGTGCCATTGTCTTTTTGACATGGTGATGACTGAAAGGCCCGGAATCACGGCCTCTGCGAGTTGGCATGAATGGTGAAATACCTGGGGCAATCATTCGAAGCCAAAGGCTCAGGAGTTACCGCAATGCTCAATGCCGAACAACGTGCAATCATCAAGGCCACTGTGCCCCTGCTGGAAAGCGGTGGCGAGGCGCTGACCACCCATTTTTACCAGATGATGCTCGCCGAGTACCCGCAGGTGCGCCCGCTGTTCAACCAGGCCCACCAGGCCAGCGGTGACCAGCCCCGTGCGCTGGCCAACGGTGTGCTGATGTACGCCCGCCACATCGACCAGTTGGAGCAACTGGGTGGGCTGGTCGGGCAGATCATCAACAAGCACGTGGCATTGCAAATTTTGCCTGAGCACTACCCCATTGTGGGCAGTTGCCTGCTGCGTGCCATCGAAGAAGTGCTGGGCAAGGACATTGCCACGCCTGCAGTCATCGACGCCTGGGCTGCCGCCTATGGGCAGTTGGCAGACATCCTGATCGGTGCCGAGGAAGGCCTGTACAAGCAGAAGGAAGAGGCCGAGGGCGGCTGGCGCGGTACTCGCGAGTTTCGCCTGGTGCGCCGCGAGCAGGAGAGCAGCGAGATCGTCTCGTTCTACTTCGCCCCGGTGGACGGCAAGCCGGTGCTCAAGGCTGAGCCAGGCCAGTACATCGGTCTCAAACTGCTGATCGAGGGCGCCGAGCAGCGGCGCAACTACTCGCTGTCCGCCTTGTGCGACGGCGAGCAGTACCGTATCAGCGTCAAGCGCGAAGCCGGTGGCAAGGTGTCTAACTACCTGCACGATCAACTGAGGGTGGGGCAGACCGTGCAGATGTTCCCGCCGGCGGGGGATTTCACGCTGGTCGAGAGCGACAAGCCTTTGCTGTTGATCAGCGGCGGTGTGGGTATTACGCCGACCTTGGCAATGCTGCAAGCGGCCTTGCAAACCGGGCGGCCAGTGCACTTCATCCACTGCGCGCGCAATGGCGCGGTGCATGCATTCCGCGACTGGGTCGATGCGCTGGCAGCACAGCACCCGCAACTCACCCGCTTTTACTGCTATGCCGAGCCGGATGACGCCGGGCAAGCTGATGCGATTGGCCTGTTGACCGAGGACCTGCTGGGTGAATGGATGCCTCGTGAGCGCGATGTCGATGCTTACTTCCTGGGGCCCAAACCGTTCATGGCGGCGGTGAAGCGGCAACTGATGGCGTTGGGGGTGCCAGAGCAGCAGAGCCGTTACGAGTTCTTTGGGCCAGCAGCGGCGCTGGTGTGATGAAGATGGCCCATCTTCCTTCCTGCCTATATATAAGGAAATAGAGGTTTGCTCGCGCCTATCGCCAAGGGCCGCGCGCAAATCGCGCAGGCCTGATTGGCCAGAAACAAACGTAGGAGCGAGCGCAGCTCGCGATGCGCCGCGCGGGCGGCGC
>NZ_JACVVG010000036.1:0-52508 GCF_016647875.1 Pseudomonas sp. S36
TTCGGCGCGGTCCTCCCGGGAGCAAGCCCGGAGCGAGGGAACCCCGGAGCGTAGCGTAGGGGCCGGATGACGGGAGCGGGGCGGCTTTGGTTACTTTGGCCGTGACCAAAGTAACCCGCCGTAAGGGCGGAAAGGTGACTAAGCGCCACTTGCGCGAATGAATATTTGCGCGGTGTCCGCGCCTACACTGAATAAGTTCACAACTCAGCGTTCAAGGCGGAAAACTTTTTGTCGTGGCTATACAGACCGGACACAGGGTGGACACGTCTACGGGCACATGGTTGACACTGTCAGGCCCCCACCACCACTCAACGCAACCCGCCGCTCGGCAGGCCAAATGGCCACCACCCTTCACAAAACCTTCATTAGCGGCATAATGCCATCATTGATCAAAGGCCGGCCCTGCCGCCAGTCAACGCTCGCCTCCCCAGGCCCAGGTAAAAACCCATGCCGCTAGCCGCAAGCCCCGACGCCATGTACCGGCTGCTGATCCAGAGCGTGGTCGACTACGCCATCTACATGCTCACACCCGAGGGCCTCGTCGCCAATTGGAACCCCGGCGCGCAGCGCGCCAAAGGGTATAGCGCCGATGAGATCGTCGGCCAGCATTACTCATTGTTCTACACCGAAGCCGAACGCCGCGCCGGCGCACCCGCGCATAACCTGGCCCAGGCCCGCAGCACCGGGCGTTTCGAAGAAACCGGGCTGCGCCTGCGCAAGGACGGCAGCGCCTTCCGGGCGCATGTGGTCATCGACGCGGTGTATGACGATGAAGGCAACCTCGTCGGGTTTGCCAAGGTCACCCGCGACATTACCGAGCGCTACCAGCAAGAGCAGGCGTTGCTGCAGGCCAAGGAGCTGGCCGAGCAATACAGCCAGGAGATGGCCAGGCTCTCGCAGTTTCTTGACTCGGTCATCGCCAATATCCCCGCCAGTGTCATGGTGCTGGGGCTGGAGAGCCAGCGTATTCTGCTGGCCAACCAGCAGGCCCGGCGCCTGTTCGCCGTGCCGCAACAGCCCATGGTCGGGCAGTTGCCAGCAGAATGCCTGGCACCTGGCGCTGCGGCCTACGTGCAGCAACAGCTGGCGCGTGGTGCCCGCAGCACCAAAGGGCATGCGGCTGAAACCCGGGTTGATACCGCCTGTGGCCCACGCATGTTGCGCAGCCGTACGCTGCTTAGCCAGAACCGGGAAGGGCAGGCCGACTACGTGCTGTTCGTGGCCGAAGACGCCACCGAGCAGCTGGCAGCCCATGCCCAGATTCACCACATGGCTCATCATGATGCGCTGACCGGGCTGCCCAACCGCACCCTGTTCAGCCAACGGCTGGGCCAGGCACTGCTGCGCGGTGGCGAGGCGGGTAAGCTGACGGCTGCCCTGTGCCTGGATCTGGACCACTTCAAGAACATCAACGACTCGCTGGGCCATGCCTTTGGCGACAAACTGCTGCGGGTCTTGAGCAAGCGCCTGCGCCGAGAGTTGCGCGAGCGCGACACCCTGGCGCGCCTGGGGGGTGATGAGTTCGCCATCGTGCTCACCGGCCTGGATAGCCGTGAGGCCGCTCACAATACTGCCCAGCGCCTGATCAATGCGATCACGCCGCCGTTTCAGATCGAAGGGCACCAGTTCAGTGTGGGGGTGAGCATCGGCGTTGCCATCGCGCCGGATGATCACCAGCACGCTGACCAGTTGCTCGGCTACGCCGACATGGCGCTGTATGAGGCGAAGCGCAACGGGCGTAACCGTTATGAGTGTTTCGCCGTGCAGCTGGATGTAGCGGCGCGTCAGCGTCGCTTGGTGGAAACCGACCTGCGCACGGCCTTGCACTTGGGCCAGTTGCAGCTGCACTACCAACCCGTGGTGGATCAGCTGACCAGCAGCGTGACAGGCTACGAGGCATTGCTGCGCTGGTTGCACCCAACGCGCGGTATGGTGATGCCAATGGACTTCATACCCATTGCCGAAGAAACCGGGCTGATCCATGAGCTGGGCACACGGGCGCTGAACCTGGCCTGCCAGGAAGCAGTGCGCTGGGACAGCGAGCAGACGGTATCGGTAAACCTGTCGCCCGTGCAGTTCAAGAACGCCAACCTGGTGCACACTGTGGCGTTGGCGCTGGCGGACTCAGGCCTGCCGGCGCAGCGCCTGGAGCTGGAGATCACCGAGTCGGTGCTGCTGGGCAACAGCGACGAGAACGTGCGTGTGCTGCGGGCGCTGAAAGACCTGGGCGTGTCCATTTCGCTGGACGACTTCGGCACGGGGTACTCTTCGCTGGGTTACCTGCGATCGTTCCCGTTTGATCGGATCAAGATCGACAAGTCGTTCGTGCATGACATGTGCGACAGCCCCGAGGCCATGTCGATCATCCGCGCCATTACTGGCCTGTCCAACAGCCTGATGATCAAGACCACAGCCGAAGGCGTCGAGTCGGAAGAGCAGCGCAAGCGGCTGGCGGCCGAGGGCTGTTCGCACTTGCAGGGCTACCTGTATGGCCGGCCCGTGCCTGCCAGCGAGCGTTTGAAGCACATTGACGTGGCGGGCTCGCCACAACCCGCCTGAGCGCCAGCGTGCCGCTTAGCTGTTCCAGTCCGGCGCGAACGCTGGGCTGACCACGCGCTGGTCCTTGGGCAGTGCGGCGATTGCCGCCCGGTCTTCGTCATCGAGCTGGACCTGCAGTGAGCCCAGGTTGGCCAGCTGGTTTTCGCGGCTGCTGGCCTTCGGAATCACCGCCACCCCGTCCTGGTCCAGCAGCCACTTCAGCGCCACTTGGCTGGGCAGCACCCCGTGCTTGCGGGCGATAGCCTGGATGGCCGGTTGTGCTGCCGCCTGGCCGCGGGCCAGCGGGGTATAGGCGGTGAGCAGCAAGTCGTTGCTGCGGGCGTAGTCCAGCAGCGCCTGCTGGCCGAGCAAAACGTGGTATTCCACCTGGATGGCCGACAGCGGCGCACCCAACGTCTCGATCACCTGGCGTAGCAGGCCCAGAGGGAAATTGGCCACCCCGATGTGGCGCGCCTTGCCCTCTTCGCGCAGCGCCACCAGGGTTTCGATGCTGCGCGCCAGGTCCCAGTCCTTGCCCGGCCAGTGGATGTGGAACAGGTCCACGTGCTCGGTGCCCAGCGCCCGCAAGCTGGCTTCGAGCGACTGGCGCATCGCCTTGGGCGACAGGCTGTCCCACCACACCTTGGTGGTCAGGTGGATCTGCTCGCGCGGCACGTGGCTGGCGCGCAGTGCCGCACCCACATCTGCCTCGTTTTCGTAGGCGGTCGCGGTATCGATGTGCCGGTAGCCCAACTCCAGCGCTTGAACAACCGCCTGGGTGCAGGCGGTGCCTGTCATCGGCCAGGTTCCCAGGCCGACTGCCGGCAGGGCCAGCCCGTTGTGAGTGGTGAGCGTGTGCATTGAAGAATCCTTGTATGAACACTGGGTGCCTGCCCGATGGTGAGCGATAGGCAGGCCACGGGCCACGCCGGCAGGCGGCAAAGTGGTCGATTAACGCACACAAATTGACCTGAGCCGGCCCAGGCGGCGATTGAACTTCCTTCTGGTCGCGCATCTCTTCTAGAATCCCAGTGCTGCCCCCGCACGGCATTGCCCGCGCGGCATTCAAACGGCGCCACCTGGTGTGGCGCCCCCATCGAGAGAGCCATGAGTTCCAGCACCCCGCTGTCCGGCGTCAACCAACCCCTGCGCGGCATCGCGCTGGTGGTCGGGGCCACGTTCCTGTTTGCCAGTCACGACGCACTGTCCAAGTTTCTCGGCGGCCTTTATCCGATCGTCATGGTGGTGTGGGCCCGCTATGTGGTGCACACCCTGTTGATGGCCGGCATCTTCCTGCCCAAGTCGGGCCTCAATGTGCTGCGTACGCGCCGCCCGGTGCTGCAGACCCTGCGCGCCCTCAGCCTGCTCAGTACCAGCCTGCTGTTCACCACTGGCTTGCAGTACCTGCCATTGGCCGAGGCCACGGCGGTCAACTTCCTCGCCCCGGTGCTGGTCACCGCGTTGTCGGCACCCCTGCTCAAGGAGCGGGTAACGGTAGGGCAGTGGGTGGCCGTGGTGTTGGGCTTCATCGGCGTACTGGTGGTGGTGCACCCGGGCGGGGCCATGTTTACCCCGGCCATCCTGTTCCCGTTCGGTTCAGCGTTGGGCTTTTGCTTCTACCAGTTGCTCACGCGCATTCTGGCGGCGCACGACAGCCCCACCACCAGCAACTTCTACGCAGGGCTGTGCAATACACTGGCAATGAGTGCCCTGGTGCCGTTCTTCTGGGAGACGCCCCGGTGGGACCATGCGCTGCTGATGCTGGCCCTGGGCGGCTTCGGCATGACCGCCCACTTGCTGCTGACCCAGGCGTTCCGGTTCGCAGCGCCGGCGCTGCTGGCGCCCTTCAGCTACTGCCAGATCGTGTTCGCCGGCCTGCTTGGGGTGCTGTTCTACAGCCAGGTACCCGACACCCTTAGCCTGGTGGGCATCATGGTCATCTGTATCAGCGGCCTGGGGGCGGCCTGGATGCAGCGGGGCAAGTAGTCGAGAGCGTCAGGCTATCGCCCCGCAATAGCCATTCTATTAGACCTCTGCACGGCCTCGGCTAGGCTTTCGGGTGGGAATCTGGACAACCGACCTGAAGGTATCCGCAGATGTCGAACGAACCGAAATGCCCGTTCCATCAAACCGCCGGTGGCGGCACCACCAACCGTGATTGGTGGCCGGACCAGCTGAACCTGAGAATACTTCACCAACACGCGTCCCTGTCTGACCCCATGGGCGCTGATTTCGATTATGCCAAGGCATTCAAGAGCCTGGATTTCCAGGCGCTGAAGGCCGACCTGACAGCGCTGATGACCGACTCGCAGGCCTGGTGGCCGGCCGACTTCGGCCACTACGGGCCGCTGTTCATCCGCATGGCCTGGCACAGCGCCGGGACCTACCGCACCGGCGATGGCCGCGGGGGTGCGGGCTCTGGCCAGCAGCGCTTTGCGCCGCTCAACAGCTGGCCCGACAACGTCAGCCTGGACAAGGCCCGGCGCCTGCTGTGGCCAATCAAGCAAAAATACGGCAACAAGATCTCCTGGGCCGACCTGATCGTACTCACCGGCAACGTCGCCCTCGAATCGATGGGCTTCAAGACCTTCGGGTTTTCCGGTGGCCGTGCGGACGTGTGGGAGCCAGACGAAGATGTGTACTGGGGCTCGGAAAAGGTCTGGCTGGGCGGCGACACCCGCTACGGCAAGGAGCAGGCCAAGGCCCAACCCCCCGGGGAGGGCGACCTGGTGGCCGAGCCGGCCAAGCACGGCGAAGAACAGAGCCGCAACCTAGGGGGTGAGCGCAACCTTGAGAACCCCCTGGCCGCCGTCCAGATGGGGCTTATCTACGTCAACCCGGAAGGCCCCGAGGGTAACCCCGACCCGGTCGCCTCAGGCCGTGATATCCGTGAAACGTTTGGCCGCATGGCCATGAACGATGAAGAAACCGTGGCACTGATCGCAGGCGGCCATGCTTTCGGCAAGACCCATGGCGCCGGCCCAGCCGACAACGTCGGGGCCGAGCCCGAAGCTGCGGGCCTGGAGCAGCAAGGCTTCGGTTGGGCCAGTACGTTCGGCACCGGCAAGGGCGGCGATGCCATCACCAGCGGCCTGGAGGTGACGTGGACGTCCACCCCAACCAAGTGGAGTAACGAGTACCTCACCAACCTGTTCGCCTTCGACTGGGAACTGACCAAGAGCCCGGCAGGCGCGCACCAGTGGCGGCCGAAAGATGGCAAGGGCGCCGGCACTGTGCCCGACGCCCACGACCCGGCGAAGCGGCACGCGCCGATGATGCTCACCTCGGACCTGGCCCTGCGCTTCGACCCCGTGTACGAGCCTATTGCCCGGCGCTTCAAGGACAACCCTGACCAGCTGGCGGACGCTTTCGCCCGCGCCTGGTACAAACTGATCCACCGGGACATGGGGCCGCTGGCGCGTTACCTGGGCCCGGAAATGCCTGCCGAAGAGCTGCTCTGGCAAGACCCCATCCCCAAGGTGGACTACCCGCTGATCGATGCGCAGGACATCGCTGCGTTGAAAACCCGAATACTGGCCAGCGGCCTAGCGGTCGGGGACCTGGTGGCCACTGCCTGGGCGGCGGCCTCCACGTTCCGCGGTTCGGACAAGCGTGGTGGCGCCAACGGCGGGCGCTTGCGCCTGGCTCCACAGAAAGACTGGCCAGTGAACCAGGGCACCGACAAGGTGCTGGCAGCGCTGGAAACGGTGCGGGCCGAATTCAATGCCGGCGCCAAGCAGGTGTCGCTGGCAGACCTGATCGTGCTGGCGGGCGTAGCAGCGGTGGAGAAGGCGGCGGCTGACGCTGGCCACAGTGTGACCGTGGCCTTCCGCCCCGGGCGCGCTGATGCTTCGCAGGCGCAGACAGATGTGGAGTCGTTCGCCGTGCTGGAGCCGGTGGCTGATGGCCTGCGCAACTTTCTCAAGGCCCGCTACAGCGTCAAGGCCGAGAAGCTACTACTGGACAGGGCACAACTGTTGACGCTTACAGCGCCGGAACTGACTGTGCTGGTGGGCGGTTTGCGGGTGCTGGGGGCCAACCACGCTGGCAGTACTCAAGGGGTGTTCACCGACAAGGTCGGCGTGCTGAGCAATGATTTCTTCCGCAACCTGCTGGACATGGGGGTGGAGTGGAAACCAACCTCTGCGGACAACGAAGCCTTCGAGGGCCGCGACCGCACCACCGGGCAGGTGAAGTGGACGGCCAGCCGGGTCGATCTGGTGTTTGGCTCCCATGCTCAGCTGCGGGCGTTGAGCGAGGTGTATGGCAGTAGCGACGCGCAGGGCAAATTCGTTCGGGACTTTGTTGCAGCGTGGGAGAAGGTGATGGAACTGGACCGTTTTGACCTGCGGTAGCTGAGGTGTTGGGGCCGCAAAGCGGCCCCAGCAGCATCAGAAGCTGTATTTCCCCGTCAGCATCAGGTTGCGTGGCGCGCCGTATACATCCCCGCCGTAATACACCGAACTCGAAATCGCCGAGTAATAGGTGCGGTCGAAAATATTGTTGGCGTTGAGCTGCAGGTCCAGGTGCTCGTTGACCTTGTACCCTGCCATCAGGTCGGTGGTGGCGTAGCTGCCTTGCTGCAGGCGGTAGCTCGCCCCGGTCGCCGTCGTGAAGTCGTTGTACATGCGGCTCTGCCAGTAGACGCTGCCCCCAACGCGCAGCTTCTCCAACGGGCCCTGGAACCTGTAGGTGGTCGAAACCTTGAACAGGTGTTCAGGCATGTCGGTGTCGAAGCGCTGGTTTTCGTTTTGCGGGTTGGACGAGTCTTTAACGTAGTGCGTACGGGCATAGGTATAACCGGCGCCCACCTGCCAATTGGGCAGCAGTGCACCCTGCAGTTCGAAGTCGACACCCTGGCTACGGATTTCACCGGAAGCCACATAGCAGTTGTTGGGGTCCGCGCAGCCTGCCAGGCCCGCCCCGGTGACCTGAACGCCGCGGTTCTCCTGGTCTACCCGGAACACCGCCACGCTCGCGTTCAACGCACCGTCGAAGTATTCGCCTTTCAGCCCGATTTCATAGTTCTTGCCCACCACCGGCTTGAGGATGCTGCCAGCGGTGTCCTGGTAGCTTTGCGGGTTGAAGATATCGCTGTAGCTGACATAGACCGAGTGGTGATCGTCCAGTTCGTAGATCAGGCCGCCGTAGCGGGTCACATTGCGGGTGACCTTGTAATCGGCTGCCGAATCGTCCTTGCTGTCGTAGTCGTACCAGTCCAGCCGGCCGCCCAGGATCAGTTTCAGCGGGTCGGCCAGGCTCAGGCGAGTGGTCAGGTAGACGCCGTCCTGGGTGGTGACTGCCCGGCTGCTGCCCGAGCGTTGAAAATCAGGCTTGCCAGCCTCCAGCGGCCAGTACATGTCATAAGGCGCATAGTTTTTTTCCTTGAGGTCGGCGACGCGTCGGCTGGCGCCCACCACCAACTCGTGCGTACGGCCAAATGCGTCGAATGGGCCGCTTACGAATGCGTCCACCCCGGCCTGCTTCTGGTCATGCCTGGACTGATAAACCGTTCGGGCCAGGCTCAGGTCCTCAGCCCACCGCGATAGGTATGACCCGGAAAAGGTGGCCTGCTGGTCGCTGTAGTTGGCGTTGACCTGCAACTGCCAGTCATTGGCCAGGCGCTGGCGCAGTTCTGCAAACACGGTGTCTATGTTCTGGTCCTTGTCTTCCCATGATGTGCCAGGGTTGTAGGAGCGTGGCAGGTTCAGGTGATGGCCATCCAGGCCAACCATGGAGGCACCCCAGAAATAATTGGTCTTGTCCTTCTGGTGCGAGAAGCCGAGGGTGAGGGTGGTGTCTTCGCTCAGGTCGGCCTCGGTCACGGCATAGAACAGGCCATGGTCCTCGTCGACATCGTCCACGAAGCTGCCATTGTCACGGTACGAGGCCACTACCCTGCCACGCAGCGTGCCGCTGTCGTTCAGCGGGCTGGAGGCATCCAGTTCGCCGCGGTAGTCGTCCCAGCTGCCGGCGGCGCCGGTGAGGGTGAGTTTCTGTTCTGCCAGGGGGCGTTTGCGCACAAGGTTGATGGCCGCAGAGGGGTTGCCGGCCCCGGTCACCAGGCCGGTGGCGCCGCGCACGATCTCCACGCGGTCGAACATCGCCAGGTTAGGTTGCGAACCCACGGTCCAGCCGCTGTAACCGCTGGGGATACCGTCATACATCAGGTTGTCGATGTCGAAGCCGCGGGCCGAGTAGGTTTGCCTGCCGGGGCCACTGGAGAAATCGAGGAACAGGCCCGGCGTGTTTTTCACCACATCGTTGATGCTGGTCATGCCCTGGTCATCCATGCGCTGACGGGTGATGACGGTGGTGGCCTGCGGTGTTTCACGCAGGGTCATTGGCAGCTTGGTCGCAGTCGCCATGGCGCCAGTGGTGTAAGACGCCGAGCCCTCTGTAACGCTGCCCAGCTGGGTGTTCACGATCTCGGTTGCGCCAAGCTCCAGGGTACCGGGGGTATTGGTTGGCGCCGTCTTGCCGCCGTCGGCAGCTTGCGCAGGCGTCAGAGTAGCCAGGCAGATGGCTGCGGCCAGCAGACTGCGGGCATGGCCAAAACTACGTGATGAGGCCGGGTGCGTCATGAAGGCTATTCCGAATGAAAAATAAGGAGCGAATGAGAATATTTGCTACTTGATATGTCAAGCGCCTTGTATCGAAACGGCCTGTCTTTTTCGCAAAGCTGTGCTGACACGTCGGGGGAGGGGGTTACTGCCAACTTCGGGTCGGGTGAATACAAGCGTGCACCACACCTTTTTGCTGCAATGGCTCACAGGGCGGCCGGCCTGAACAGCGTGCTCACCATTACAAGGAAGCCAGAACATGCAACTGCCCAGCACCCTTCGAATCCGCAATGGCAGCAAAACCGAACCCACGTTCAGTGCGCAGGAATATGCGCGCCGGCACGCCAGCCTGCGGGCGCTGATGGCCGCGCAGCACATCGATGCCGCGGTGTTCACCTCGTATCACAACGTCAATTACTACAGCGATTTTCTGTACTGCTCGTTCGGTCGGCCCTATGCGCTGGTGGTGACCCATGATCAGGTGATCAGCATCAGTGCCAACATCGACGGTGGGCAACCCTGGCGCCGCACCGTGGGCACCGACAACATCGTGTACACCGACTGGCAGCGGGACAACTTCTTCGTTGCCGTACGCCAGGCGCTGCCACGTGCCAGCCGCATAGGGGTGGAGGACGACCACCTCAACCGGGTCAACCACGCCAAGCTGGCCGCGTGCTACCCCGATGCCGAGTTGCTGGATATCAGCGCAGGCTGCATGCGCCTGCGGCTGGTCAAGTCAGCCGAGGAGCAGGCGCTGATCCGCCAGGGCGCGCAGGTGGCCAACGTCGGCGCGGCCGCTGCGCTGGAGGCATTGGCCGAGCAGGTGCCGGAATACGAGGTGGCGCAGCAGGCCACCCAGGCCATGGTGCGGGAGATTGCCCGGCGTTTTCCGCACGCCGAACTGATGGACACCTGGACGCTGTTCCAGTCCGGGCCCAACACCGATGGGGCGCACAACCCGGTGACCAGCCGCCGGGTCGGCAAGGGCGAGATCCTCAGCCTGAACTGCTTCCCGATGATCAGCGGCTACTACACAGCGCTTGAGCGTACGGTGTTTCTCGACCACTGCCCGGATGAATACCTGCGGCTATGGCAGGCGAATGTGGAGGTGCACGAAGCGGGTCAGCGGCTGGTTCGCCCGGGTGTGCGCTGCTGCGACATTGCCCACGAGCTGAACGAGATTTTCCTGCGTCACGGCCTGCTGCAGTACCGCACGTTCGGCTATGGCCACTCCTTTGGCGTGCTGTGCCATTACTACGGGCGCGAGGCCGGGCTTGAATTCCGAGAAGACATCGAAACAGTACTGGAGCCGGGCATGGTGGTGTCGATCGAACCGATGATCATGCTGCCCCAGGGCCAGCCGGGGGCCGGTGGCTACCGCGAACATGACATCCTCATCGTCACCGAGGACGGGGCGCAGAACATTACCGGCTTCCCCTATGGCCCCGAGCACAACATCATTCGCACGCGGGGGTGAGGCGGGCCCGGCGGCGTTGCGCGGAGGGTGATTCGCCGAACAGGCGGCTGAAGCTCTTGGAAAAGTGCGCCGGCGAGCTGAACCCGCAAGCCAGCGCCACCTCGCCCACCGGGGCATCGCCGTTCAGCAGCAGGTGACGCCCCCGGGCCAGGCGCAGTTGCAGGTAATACTGGCTGGGCGTGCGTTGCAGGTGCTGGTTGAACAGGCGCTCCAGCTGGCGCACGGTTACCTGGCTGAGGCTGGCCAGTTCTTCCACTGCCAGGGGCTCCTCAAGGTTGGCTTCCATGAGCGCCACCACCTGGCTGAGCCTGGGTTGTGCACTACCCAGCAGGGTGCGCAGGGACACCCGCTGGGGCTCGCGCTCGCCGCGTACCCGGTCGCACAGCATCAGCTCGGCGGCTTTGGCCGCCATGTCGACGCCCTGGGGTTCGCGGGCCACCAGTTGCAACATCATGTCGATCGCCGCCACCCCGCCAGAGCAGGTGTAGCGGTCGCGGTCCAGTTCGAACAACTGCTGGGAGATGATGATGCTGGGGAAGTGTGCTTGTAGTGTCGGCAGGTCTTCCCAGTGGATGGTGCAGCGGTAGCCATCCAGCAACCCTGCCTTGGCCAGCAGGTAGCTGCCGGTGCAGATGCCGCCCAATGGCACACGCTGCCGGGCCAGTTGCTGCAGCCAGCGTACCAGTGGCCGGGTAGCACGGCCGCGTTCGATGGGGTTGGGGCCAACCACCAGTACGGCATCGAGTGCGGGGGCACGGGCAATGCTGCAGTCCGGGAGCACGCGCATGCCGTTGCTGGCAACCACCGGGGCGTCGTCTGCCGCGAGCAGCACGCTGCGGAACACCGGCTGGTGGGCCGCCAGGTTGGCCATGCGCAAGGTTTCCACCGCCGATGCCAGGCCGATCGTGGTGAAGTTGGGCACGATCAGAAAACCAAATGTCTTCAACGTGCCGGGCTGCGGTTTTTCCGACGCGGGGTGGACCATTGCGCGATTCCTGTGCAAGCTGGGGCACAGTTTGCCGCGAAGGTGACCGCAAGTGAATCCTGAAACCCTGTTGGCTGACCTGCCAGGCATTGAGCTGACCCCCGACGCGATACAGGTGCTGCCCGATGCAAGGGCCTACCGTGACTGCCTGCTGGCGCGTATCGCCGCCGCTGAGCGGCGCATTGTCATCGTGGCGCTGTACCTGCAGCAGGACGAGGCGGGGCAGGCAGTACTCGATGCGCTGTACCGGGCCAAGGCCGCCAGGCCAGCGCTGGACATCACCGTGGTGGTCGACTGGTTCCGCGCCCGGCGCGGCCTGCTGGGTGCTGGGCGGCAACCCGGCAATGCCGCCTGGTATCAGGCCCAGCGCCAGTTGCAGGGCCTGGACGTACCGATTTACGGCGTGCCGGTGCAAACCCGTGAGCTGTTCGGGGTGTTGCACCTCAAGGGCAGCATCATCGACGACTGTGTGCTGTACACCGGTGCCAGCCTGAATAACGTCTACCTTCACCACTTTGACCGCTATCGCCTGGACCGTTATCACGTGTTCCAGTCGCCGGCCCTTGCCGATGCCATGGCCGGCCTGGTGCAGCGCCTGCTGCACCCTGTGGCCACACCGCGTCTGGACCTGCCCGAGCCGCCCGCCACAGGCAGCCTGCGCAGCGACATCCGCCGCCTGCGGGCGCGGCTTCGGCGGCTGGTGTATGAGGCTGTACCCAGTCGCCCAGGGCAGGGCATGCGGGTTGTGCCGCTGCTTGGCGTGGGCCGGGGCAATACCTTGAACCGTACGGTGTGTGCGTTGCTGGCCGTGGCGCAGCAGCGCATCGTCATCTGCACCCCGTATTTCAACCCGCCCAGGGCGGTGATGCGGGAAATCGACCAGGCCCTGGCGCGGGGGGTCGAGGTGGAGCTGATCGTGGGCGACCGTACCGCCAACGATTTCTACATCGCCCCGGGGGAGCCGTTCAGCGCGAGCGGTGCGTTGCCTTACCTGTATGAAGACAACCTGCGGGCCTTTGCCCGCCGCCGGCGCGTGTGCCTGGCCAGTGGGCAGTTGCAGATCCGCATCTGGAACGACCCCGGCCATACCTTCCATGCCAAGGGCATGTGGGTAGACCAACGCTACTCATTGCTGACCGGCAACAACCTGAACCCGCGTGGCTTCAACCTAGACCTGGAAAACGGCCTGCTGATCGACGACCCGCAGCGGCAGTGGCTGGCGCCACGGGAGGCGGAACTGGCCGCACTGCGCCGGGTCGCCCCCGCTATCGGGTCGGCAGATGAACTGGGTATCAAGGCCGATCACCCCAAGCCCGTGCGCAAATTGCTGCGCAGGCTACGCTATAGCCGGTTGGAACCGTTGATCAAGCGGGTGCTTTAGCGGCCAGCAAGGGTGTAGTGCGCAGGCCGGTGGTCAGTTGTTGCGATCAACGTGATGGGCTGTGAGTCAACCCTGTGGACCTCGGCTAAAGGCGCTCACGGAATGGAAGCAACGTTTGGCAATGATTCGCCGCGCAGTCACGTGGTTCGCCAGCTGATCCTGGCGTTTTCCGGCCTGCTGTTGCTGGCCCTGGTGCTGGGCATGGTGTCGCTGTACCGCATCGCACAGGGGCTGGACGAGCGGGAGCTGGTGCAAAGCCGCTTCCACGCCGAATCTGCGCTGGTGCAGTTGCAGAAAAGCGAGCGCAGCTACCTGTGGACCCACGCGGCCTGGCAAGCGGCCTACGACCACCTTGTGGTGGCGGTAGACCCGCATTGGGCGTTCGAGGAAGACAACGTCGGCGCAACGCTGTTTACCGAGGACGGCTACGAGGGCGTATTCGTTCTCGATGACGACGGTACACATTACGCCGTTGTTCGCGGGCGCCTCAGTGATCAGGGCCTGGAGCAGTACAGCGCCAGCAGTGGCCGTATCTTGCAGCAGGCACGGGAGGCCGTGCAGCGCCAGCAACCGGCGTCCGGTTACCTGGTATTCGCCGGCCAGCCAGCGCTGTTCACCGCCGCAGTCATTCGCCCACCAACGCTTTCTCACCACCTGCCGGCGCCTAAAACCGTGCTGGTGTTCATTCGGGTGCTGGCGCCGGCGGTTCTGGGCCAGCTCGGGCAATCTGTCGGGCTGGCAGAGTTTGCGGTCACTGCCGGTGCCCAGCCACCAAAAGGCAAAGGGCACCTGCCGCTGGAGGCGAGCGGCCACAGCCTGACCTGGCACATCGAGCAGCCTGGCAGCGCGTTGATCCGCGCGGTGTTTGGCCCCTTGATCGTGGCGGTGCTGATCATCGTCTTGATCATGGCGCTGTTTGCCCGCTATGCCATGCGCACCAGCGCCGGCATCGACCGCAGCCACCGGCAGCTGGCGGCGTCCAAGCAGGCGCTCGAGGCCAGTGAGGCGCGCTTCAAGGCCGTGGCCGAAGCGGCCTCCGACTGGATATGGGAAACCGATGCCCAGCAGCACCTGACCTACTTGTCCCCACGGTTTGCCGAGTTGACCGGGCACCCTGCAGAACACTGGTTGCAAAAGCCCGTCAGCGAGCTATTCGATTGCGAAACCGGGCATGTCGAAACCTGGCTGCATGGCCTGGGCGCCAGCGAAGCCACGGGCAGCTTGCGTTGCCAGTACCACGACCAGGCCGGGCAGCGGCGCGAGTGCCGGGTAGCCGCCAAAGCTATCATCGAACACACGATCTGCAAGGGCTTTCGTGGCACCTGCACCGACATCACCGACGAGGTCACGGCCCACGCCCGTATCCAGCATCTGTCCCAGCACGACCCCCTGACCGGGCTGCCCAACCGCAACAAGTTGTTCCGTTTTCTGGAAGACGCCGGCAAGGCTTCACAGGCGGTGTTGATGCTGGACCTGGACAATTTCAAACCCATCAACGACAGCCTGGGCCACCCGGCAGGGGATGCGGTGCTGATCGAAGTCGCCGCCCGGCTCGGCCAGGTAACCCGGGGCACCGACCTGGTGGCACGCCTGGGGGGCGACAAATTCGTCCTGGTGTTGGCAGGGCCCGGCACACGCGAGGAGGTCGACCGCTTCTGCGCCCGCGTCATCGAGGCGCTAAGGCGGCCGATGGCGATCGACCAGCACCGGGTGCAGGTCGGGGGTAGCCTGGGGGTCGTGCTGTCTGCCGATTACCCTGGCACCCCCAGCGACCTGATTCGCTTCGCCGACGTGGCGCTGTACGGTGCCAAGCAGGCGGGCAAGAACACTTGGCGCTATTTTTCGCCGCAGATGAACACCGCGCTGCTGGACAAACGCGTGCTGGAACAGGAACTGCGCGAGGGCATCCCGCGCGGCGAATTGAGGTTGCATTTTCAGCCACGCTTCAAGGTCGATGGGGTAACCGTCGCCTCCGCCGAAGCGCTGGTGCGCTGGCACCACCCGCGCCTTGGCTTGCTGGCGCCGGACCGCTTCATCCCGTTGGCCGAGGAGTCGGACCTGATCGTGCTGCTGGGCAACTGGGTACTGCATCAGGCCTGCGGTCTGGCCCGAGCCTGGCCGCTGGACATACTGGTTTCGGTCAACATGTCGCCCGCCCAGTTCAGCCGCAGCGATGTGGTAAGGGACGTTGCCGAGGCGCTGCGCAGCACAGGGCTGCCGGCGCACCGCCTGGAGCTGGAAATCACCGAGAACGTGATGCTCAACGACGTGGAAGGCGCCCTGCACACCATGAATGCGCTGAAGGAGCTGGGCGTACGCCTGAACATGGATGACTTTGGTACGGGTTATTCATCCTTGGGCTACTTGCGTACTTACCCGTTCGACAGCATCAAGATCGACAAGCGCTTCATACAGGCGCTGGGCAAACGCAGCAGCGATCGCAGTGTGGTGCAGGCAATCATCAACCTGGGCAACGCAATGGGCATGACGGTCACGGCCGAAGGGGTGGAAACGCCGGAGCAGCTGGCCATGCTGCGGGACGATCAGTGCCATGAAGTGCAGGGTTTTCTGTTGAGCCGCCCGATCGAGAACGAGGCGTTCGTCCGGTTGATGGCAAATAGCCATGCCAATGCCCCGAAAGGTGCCTAGAATCGCGAAAAACCTTTGCGTGCGGCCAGGTGGCCCCCTCTGAAAAGCCATCCAGAGCGCATACAATCGCCGCTTTCATCACCACTCACACGGGCCACACCTTTCATGGCGCTTGATCCACCGACCATGCTCACGATTTCCATCGCCCTGGCTGCCGCGGCGGCGCTTTACCTGGCCATCGAGTGGCGCAGCGTTCGCGAGCAATCATTGCTGTACTGGAGCGCGGGCTTCGCCACCATCACGGTTGGCTGCACCCTCGCCTTGATGCGTGGCATCGGCCTGTTGTTCATTGGCATCTGGTTCGCCAACGGCTTGCTGGTGGTGGCCCACGGGTTGTTTTTGCTGGGTGTGCTGCGCTTTACCCAAGACCGCGTGTCACGGGCGTGGCTGGTGATCGTGGTGATCTGGTTCGCGTTGCTGATGCTGCCGGCCGGGCCGGAGTGGTCGAAGGTGATGCTGATGGCCAACTCGTTGCTGGTGGCGTCGCTCACGCTCAAGGCCAGTTCACTGTTGCAGCCCCATGGTCAGTCGCTGAGCGTGGGGGCTGTGCAGTTGCGCTATGTGCTGCTGATTCATGGTTTGTTCTACGTGATCAAGGCCATCATCGCCATTGCGCCAGGAACGTTGATAGACCTGGCCACCTTTGGTGGGCTGATCATCCAGGTCTCGCTGGTGGAGGGGGCCATGGCGATCATGCTGATTGCCTTGTCCATGACCGGTACGGTGCGCTACCGCCGCGAAGAGCGGATTGCCCGGCTGGCGGCGCGGGATCCGCTCACTGCGCTCTACAACCGGCGTGCGCTGGAGGTGAGGGCAGGGCCATTTTTCAAGGATGTAAGCGCCGTGCGGCCAGGGGCTTTGCTGTTGATTGATATCGACAACTTCAAGTTGGTCAATGACCTGCATGGGCACATCGCAGGGGACCGGTTACTGGTGGCCCTGAGTGAGATGATCCGTGCGGTGCTTCCGGAGCGCTCGTTGGCGGCGCGGCTTGGGGGTGATGAGTTCGTCATTTTGCTGAGTGGCGCGAGTAATGAGCAGGTGCTGGAGCTGGGGGGAATGCTGCGCGAGCAGTTCCAGCAATACGCGCGTGTGACCGTCCCTACAACAGAGGCGGTGACGTTGAGTATCGGGGCCAGTGTGTTCGACCAGGCGCCGGTGAGCCTGGCGGCGCTGATTGAGCAGGGTGATGTGGCGCTGTATCAGTCCAAGCGTGGTGGGCGGGACAGCATTCGGTTCGCCGAGCGCCAGGTCCAGGCCTGAGCCAGCGTCCCTCTTGCGTTCATAGCGATTGGAGCGTGGATTAACGGGGGCCTTTAAGCCAGCGCAACGGGCGCTGGTGCATAGGCATATCGCGTGCGAGTGCTTCATGCGTTTGGTCTGGATTGCGTGAAAAAAGCCGGCTGAATGCAACGTCGCTCAGTCCTACGTGTACACAGGCTTATCTGTGTAGCAGACATGAGGTGAATCACCATGGCTAACAATCAAGACATGCCAGGCACTCAGGGCGGCACGGCAGACACACATGGCACCGACCAAGACCGTGATCGTAGCCCCGACACTGGCCATCAAGGCGGGCAAATGCCCGGCCCGGACATCACGAAGAACCCCAGACCCAATTCTGACCAGGGTCGTCAGGGTGGGATGGGGACTGGCGCAGGGGGTGCCGCAGGCACCGCAGAGATGGATGACGAGGAAACCGGCCGCCAAGGTGGGCACGCCGGGCAGCAAGGTGGCCAGATGAAGGATGATCAGCGCTGAAACTGAGGTGCGCGGCCGAGGCGGCCATTGCCGCCCCGGCACTCCTGTCACCTGGCGGTGAATGAAGCCGCGCGCTCCCTGTTCCCTGTGTGCGTCTGTTCCCTGTCCCGCACGTTGCCGGATCCTGTCGCCTCCTGCGGCAGTGCAGTCACCTTGATGGCCCGCACAGGTACGGCAAATGCGGCGCCGATGCTGGAGAACTTTTCCAGCAGTTGAAAGTTGATGGCCTGCTGGATGTCCATGTACAGGTTGTAGCCTGGGTCCTTGACGATATACACACACTCGAATTCCAACGCTTCCTTGCCAAACCCGCGCAAGTGAGCACGGTCGAAGCGCACCTGTTGCTGAGCCTTGATCGCCTCTTCCACAATGGCGGGCGCCTGTTTCACCGCCTCGGTCGGGGTGTCGTACGACAGGCCAAATTCGAACACGATGCGTCGCTCCTGCAAGCGCTTGTAGTTCTGGATGGTGCTGCCAATCATGTTGGCATTGGCCATGACGATCTGTTCACCGCCCAGGCTGCGGATGCGGGTGGTTTTCAGCCCAACGTGCTCCACAGTGCCCGCCAACGGGCCTATGACGATGAAATCCCCCACTTCGAAGGGCTTGTCCACGGCAATCGACAGTGAGGCGAACAGGTCGCCCAGAATGTTCTGCACGGCCAGCGCAACCGCAATACCGCCCACCCCCAGGCTGGCAACGAACGCGGTAATGTTCACCCCCAGGTTGGACAGCATGGCCAGCAGCACCACCGACCATAGCAACACGCGCGCGCCCCAGGCCGACAGTGTCGCCAGTGCACTGCCCTGGCTGGTGCCGTCGGCGCCGTTGTGCAGGAAGTAGCGGTCCAGGCCCAGGCTGATGGCGCGGTTCACCCACAAGCCGATCTGCAGGGCCGCTACCACGAACCATAGGCTGCCCACCCGGCTAAGCCACCGTTCAGGCAGGTCCAGCATGCTCAGGCCTACCAGCAGTGAAGCGAGGAACAGCAAGGAATTGCTGGTGCCCGACAGCACCCTCGCCACAACGTGACTCAGCGCCCCGGAGTGCTCTGACCAGCGCTGGACCCGGCGCAGTAGAAAACTGATTGCCGCCCTCGATACCAGGAAGGTGAGTACGGCGACCGTGATCGCCAGCAGCAAATTGAGTATGGAGATACCGAACAGCGTGGTGTCGGTGAACAGTGTGATGATGCGATCGCTCATGAAAGGCTTGCCTCCTCCTACTGTGGTTTCGACGGCTTCGCGTGCAGCGCGAAATACAGGCCTCGCAGTGCTTGGTCAGAATTCGGTGCCATGGGTTCGATCGAATTGTCGAAAACCGAGGGGCGGGGCTAGAGCTTGAAGCGCACCCGTATCGTGCTGAGCGGGGCTGAAGCATCAATGCGGATGGCTTGCGCGCCATAGCCCGAATAGCTCTTCACCAGCCGCATGCCCAACCCCGTTCCACTGGGTTTCGGGTAGGAATCGGGAAAACCGTCACCTTCATCGGTGACCACGATTGCAGCATCCTTGCCATCGCGGGTGACGTTGACCGTAATGAGGCCTCGGCCATACTTCAGCGCGTTGGTAACCAGTTCCGAAACTACCAGCCCCAACGGCGCCATCCGTTCTGACGACAGTTGGAATGCCTCGATCTCCAGCTCGATCTTGCGCTCTGCAAAGGCCTTGCCGATATCCCCAACCAGCCCGCTCAAGTACTCCGACGCGCTGACGCCCTCGCAATAGGCATTCTGATAGAGGCGTTCGTGGACGGTTGCGATGGTGAGTACACGGTTGGCTGCGATTTGCAGCTGGGACTGGACGGCTTCTTCGTTCGAGAGGTTGGCCTGCAAAATCAACAGGGTGTTAACCAGGTGCAGGCTGTTTTTAACCCGATGGTGGATTTCCTCCAGGTGTAAACCCTTTTCAGTCAGCTTTACGTTCTGCGCGTCGATCAAGGCCTCTAGCCGGGCTTCCTGCTCGTGGCGTTCCGTGATGTCCCTGGAAACGGCAATGATCTTGTCGATGTGGCCCTGTGGGTCGAGAATGGGGGCCGCTGTCACGTCCCACCACCTTGGTTCGCCCTTGGCGGTTGGGCAGAAGGATTCGAACCGCACAGACTCACCCGCAGCAACCCGTGCGAGTGCATTATCCACCACAGGCCTGGAGCCTTCCGGCCACAGGTTTACCCAAGGCTGGCCTGACACGGTGTCCAGGCTGTCAATCTGCATGCGGCACAAGCCTGCTGCGTTGAAAAACTCTACCCTGCCGTCCCTTGAGAGGATCTTGACGCAGTCCGGGCTCGCATTGAGGACGCTCTCTGAGTAGGCAGGGGAGGTTTTTGATTCGAACTGAACAGCAAGGCGCTCGATGGCCATGGAAATGATATTGGCCAGCCCTTCCAGGAAAACGACGTCACTTTCGATGAAATCGTCGCCATCGCGGCTGTCTGCCTCCAAAATGCCGAACGTGCCCGTCACCCCTCGGACGGGAACGTTGATGGCACGTTCAATGCCATAGGCCCTGAGCAATGAGGGGGTTCTGAACCGCAGCTCCTCGCCCAGGTGATTCGAGATGACGGGGCGGTTGGTGGCGAACGCATAACCTGCCGGGCTGGCTTCGTCGGCCCCTACCGTTGCAGTACCAATGTCTGCGGCCTTCCAGCCTACACCATGGGCCAGCACCAACAGCGGTTCGCCAGGCACTGGCCGCAATACCTTTGCGAACGGCGTCTCCATGCCTTTCGCGGCTATTTCACAGGCCTGGTCCAGAAGCTCATCGAGGTCTGTCAGCTTCAGCGACTGCACACCAAAACCGACCACCAGTTCATGCTGTTTGCGTAAGCGTGTGTGGGAGATCTGCAAGGCGGCACGAATGATTTCGTCAGTCGACAATTCGGGCATGGGGTGCATCCGGCATGAGGCAGGTGGGGGAGATAGGCAACAGTTCTTGGCATGGAGGGGTAGGGCACAGCCACATTGCCTGGGCCAGCGCACAACGCAGTGTCCAAATCATGCGGGAATTTACACGCATGACGGCAAAAGTAACAGCACTGCCTGGGGCAAGGCAGACCGAATGCACCGGGTTTCCGCCCAGCGTTGCGCCTGTTCGACAAAACCAACTGTTCAGAAAGATAAAACTATCGCGGTTCTCTGCGCTCTTCTGAAAGACACCGCTCACTCTGGAGATGCCCGATGAAAGACAACCACCCCCATGCTGGCGACAAGGTACCGCGTCCACTGTCCTCTGAAGAGGCGCAACAAGGTGAACAAGTGCCGGACCCGATACTCCAGCGCCCCGACCCCGATACCGAGGTGGTCGACAAAGTGATTACCCCCACCTCGATCAAGGAACAGGAAGCGCAAACCGAGGCCATCGAGCGCCGGTTGCAGGATGTGGAAAAAAAGGTGGGCCGGTAGGCGGGCGCTCGGTCCGCAGTACGCCACCCACCTGATCGCGACATCGAGGAGGACTGTCATGCCTGATACACCCAAAAAGATTCGCTACGGCGTGGTTGCCGGCGGCTCTATTTCCCAGGGTGCATTCATGCCGGGTGTCGGCCAGACCGATAACTCGGTGATCACCGCGCTGGTGACGGGTGACCCCGAAAAAGCCCGGCAACTCGGCGAGCGGTATGGGCTCCGTACCTATGCCTACGAGGAGTATCCGGCACTGCTGGCGGCCGGCGAAGTCGACGCCCTCTATATTGCAACGCCGAACTTCCGCCACCGCGAGTTCGTGATCCCGGCCCTTGAAGCGGGCATTCACGTACTGCTGGAAAAACCCATGGGTACCAGCGAGGCCGACTGCCAGGCGATGATCGATGCCTCAGCGCGCACAGGCGCCAAGCTGATGGTCGCTTACCGGCTGCACTGCGAACCCGGCACCTTGGACATGATCGAGCGTGTGCACAAAGGCGATTTCGGCGACCCCCGGCTGTTTACCTCGATCTTCACGCAGCGAGTCAAACCCAGTAACCACCGTGCCCAGAATGGCTTTGCCGCAGGGCCAGTGCCAGACATGGGCCCTTACCCGCTGAATATGGTGCGCCAGCTGTTCAACGCCGAGCCCATCGAGGTGGCGGCAATCGGTGTGCAGTCACCGGGTAGCGCTGTGAACACCTGGGACACCGTCACCGTTAGCCTGCGCTTTCCGGACGAGCGTCTGGCACAGTTCACGGTGAGCTACACGCTGCCAGACACCGAGCGTTTCCAGTTGCTGGGCAGCAAAGGGGAAATCGAGGCCTCACCGTGCTTCGGCTACGGCGAGGGGGTGGCGATCAGCTACCGGGCGACAATCGACGGCGAAACCCGCGTGCATGTGAACCCGGTCGTGGACCAGTTTGCAGGTGAAACCGCCTACTTCTCCGACTGTATCCTGCGCGACCAGGCGCCGGAGCCGGACGGGGTAGAGGGGTTGCGCGACGTGCGCGTGATCGCGGCCATCGAACGGGCATTGCAGACGGGGCAGCCGCAGCAGCTCGAACCTCTGCCGGCTCGCCAGCAGGCTCGCCGCCGCGAGCAGCACAGGGCTTTCCCGCTCGCCGAAGTGCCCCCGATGGTGGCTACCGAATCACCCACCGAGTAACCAACGGCCCGCGCGCCAAGCCTGGCGCGCAGCCCGGGCTTTCAACACGGCGGGCGTCGACCGCTTAGCGCCAGAGCTGCGCGCAGTGCCGCCAGATGTGTCAGCCCTTGTGGCAGGTTACCCAGGTAGTTGCCCGAGTCGGGGTCTACCATTTCCGAGTAGATGCCTGCGCCATGGCCAAGGCCTTCCAGCGCCGCGTGAAAAGCCTTTTGCGCTTCAGCCTCATGCCCAAGCAGCACCCAGGCTTCCACCAACCAGAACGAGCAGGCGAGGAAGCAGCCTTCCTCTTCACTGGCCCCGCTGTAGCGATAGTGGAAGGGGCCACTGCCCAGCGATTGCTGTACTGCATGCAGGGTGCTGCGCAGGCGCTCTCGCTGCGGGTAGCCAAAACGCACGGCTAGCGCAATGCCTGCGTCAAGGCGTTCACTGCCGGGGTAAAACACGTAAGCCTGTAGCCGCTCGCTCCAGCAATGGCTTTCTACCCATTCCTGGATGCGGCCCCGTTCGCGTACCCAGCGTTCCCGGCAGGTGGTGGGCAGGTGCCCGCCGTCGGCCAGCTCGATGGCGCGGCTTAGGGCCTGCCAGCAACTGATCTTGGACAAGGTGTAGTGCCGTACCTCGTGCAGCTCCCAGATACCGGAATCGGGCTGGCGCCAACAGTCTGCACAGTCGTCGGCCAGGCGTGCCAGCAGCGCTGCGCTGACGTTGTCGAGGATATTGCCGCATTGAATGAAGCAGCTGGTGGTTTCGAAGATGTCGCCAAACACGCCGTGTTGCAGTTGATTGTGTGCGTCATTGCCCACTACAGGCGGCGATTGCTTGTAACCGGGTAGGTCTATGGGGTGGATGCCGTCACCGACGTGCCCGTCGAGCGTGTAAAAGACACGTGCGCCATGCTCGTCCAGCCGACGCAGCAACCAGGTATAGGCAGCCTTTGCTTCGGGCTGGGCACCAATGCCCAGAAACGCCTCGATGGTGTAACCCGCGTCCCGTATCCAGGCGAAGCGATAATCGTAGTTCTTGAAGCCGCCGATACGCTCTGGCAGCGATGTGGTCGCCGCCGCCATGATCGACCCGCTGGGCGATGACAGCAGCAGTTTCAGCGCCAGCGCATTGCGTACCACTACCGCTTCGTAGGGGCCCTGGTAATCCAGGCCCTGGGACCATTGCCGCCACTCCCTGTCAGAGCCATCTATGCGGGCATCGACCAAGCTCAGCGCAGGCACCACCAGCGGTTCGTCGTAACCGGCGATAAGGCCGAGCACCGTCCGCTGGCCGGCCGTGATCTCCACGGTGCCTCGCACGCCGAGGTCATCCTTGCGCTGTACATCCACCCGGTCATCGTGCAGGAACATGCCCAGAATGTGCCCGGCATGGAATACGCAGCCATTATCGTTGGGCGAAAGATAAGGGCTGACAGTATCGGCCTGGGTGCCGAAATCGATGGCCACGTGGAATGCCACCGAGCCTTCGATGCCTTCGATTCGCCTGGCCAGTTCCGCCCAGGGCAGCCGCCCGGCCGGGCCGCTGTTAAGCGACTCAGTCAGCCTGGCCCTGCCGCTGCTGGTGATGTAGTCGGTTTCCAGCACATTACTGCCCGGCCGGTAGCGCCGCTCAGCCACATAGGGCTGGCTTGGGGTAATGGCAAAGTGGCCCCCGGTGGTCGGCGCCAGCAACCTGTCGAACAAGGGCGGCGAGTCCATGTGCGGCACGCACCACCAATCGATGGAGCCGTCCAGGCCGACCAGGGCCACTGAGCGCCCGTCGCCAAGTGCTGCGTAATGTTCCACCAAAAGCCAACCCCCGGCATCGCGCTGGGGTTCCCCTTGTTGCGCCAGGCTTTTCGTATCGTCGTCCACAGGCAAGCTCCAACGTCAGTCGTAGTGCTGGGACTAGAGGGTTGCGCGAAGAGTTCTAGGCTTCAGACGCAAAGCTACCGGCATGACCAGTGAGTCAAAATAAATGGAATCTTTTGCTCGGCTGTTCGCTCCATTAGGCTGGGTTTGATGGAGAAGAGTCCAATGGCAGGGCAGCAACTGTATGTGATCGAGTATGAGCTTCACGGGGACTACCGCACGTTCATCATTCGCCTTGAGCGCATGGACAATAGCGAAGCTTGGCATTGGGCCAGTTGCGATGCCGGAGTCGGGATCATTCCCCGGTTTGGGCAGCACACCATCAAGAAAGTCAGCCGCCCGATGGCTGAGCGGTATGGCTTGGCCAATGTGAAATGGCGGTTGTCTGGCACAGGCCCTGAATTCGTGGCGCCTGCGGTGGATATGAAAAAGTTCGCTGTTAGCAAATGAGGGTTGTCGGTGCGGGTTACGCGCGTTCGCCGCGTAACCAGCGCTGATGATAGTGGGCAAGTTGTGAAAGGCCATAGACGGCCCCCTGTTGCATCACGTCTCCCCGTTGGCCAAAAAAGCGTTGCGTGCGGGTGAACACTGCTGTGGGGTGGCCTGCGAATGCCCAGGCGAAGCAGAGGGTACCGGGCGCTATGCTGCCTTGGGCGTCGGGCCCTGCGACCCCGGTAGTGGCAATCGCCACCGAGGCCTGGCTGTCTTTGAGTGCACCCAACGCCATTTCCCAGGCGACCGCTTCACTGGTCAGGCCGTAGCGCTCGATGGTGAGGGGGCTTACACCGAGCAGCCGTTGCTTGGCGGCTGGCGAGTACACCACATACCCGCTTTCCAACACAGCACCTGTGCCTGGAATGCTGGCTAACGCAGCGATCATGGCGCCGGCTGTGCAGGATTCGGCTGTGGTCAGCACAAGGTCATGGGCCTCGAGGTAATCGAACGCTTGCGCAATGGCGTTGTCTGGCATGGACGCATACTCGTAGTGCTCTTCAGGGGTGGACGGTTTGCCAGCGAGTTTGGTTCAGCGCATTCACGCCCACCCGTCCACCTTCGAGAAGCCGGGCTGAACTTCGTGGTAGGCATAGGCTTCCTCTACATAGGAGGTCGGGATCGCTGGCCGCCAACTGAGGGCGTGATCATGACTGAGCCTGTGACGTACTTCTGGATTGCCGTGGCGGTGATCATTCTTCTGGTGGACCTGTGGGCCATCGTCAGCGTGTTTCGCAGTGACAAGGCAGACACCACCAAGGCGCTGTGGGCACTCGTACTGCTGGCGCTCCCGGTTATCGGCCTGGGGATATGGGGTGTGTGGGGCCCGCGTGGCATAAAGCGCGGCACCGGGCCCTCCTCGCCGGAACACAGCAAAGGTTGAGGTGGCAGTATGAGCAAGCTACGTGACGAACAACGCAAGGGCGCTGACCTCGCTAAAACCAACGGTGAGCAGGAGCGCGACAACGATGCTCACCGCCCTGAGGGTTCAACCGGTACCTCGCAAGATTCAACAGCACAGAAAGCCGCCCGGGAAACACCCCGGAAAGCACGCAAACAGTAATGAGTCGCCAGCACACCAAGGAGCTGTAACGTGCCACGTATTATCACCCCGGCTACGCCTGAGACGGATCTGGAGGAGCAAAGCGCACGCATGTTCGGCTCCCCCAAGGAGCGGCTGGATTTTTACCGGCAGGAAATCCAGTACGAAACCAGTATCCTGGCCAACCGCACGGATGCGTACCTGGCGGCTCAGTCATTTCTGGTCATCGCGTTCGTCTCGGCCATGGGCAACCTGAACGAAAGCTGGGGTGAGATGTTTACCCTGGTCGTTCCTCCGTTTCTGGCACTGCTCGGTGTGCTCAGCTCACTTAATGCGTGGCCGGGTATTCGCGCAGCGTTCAAGATCATCGAACACTGGCAGCTCAAGCAAAGCCACTTACTGCGCAGCGAGCCCATGATGGGCTTGGCCTACGATGAGTCTCCACTGTTCAGTGAGGCGGAAACCTCCCGAGCCGGGCATCGTAAATCGCTGTTGTTCTCACTGCGTACACCGTGGATTTTCCTCGCCTGTTGGGTGCTGCTGGGCGCATACGCCCTGTTTATTCAGCTGGCTTAGCGCCAAGCCCTTTTCAAGCCCCGTGTGTCGTGCCCATCATGTGCACCTGCAGCACGCGGGCCGTGGCGCCCTGGCTGTGCTGACCCTTCACGATGTTCGAGGTCGACTCATGGAACAACAACCCGCTGGCAGCGGTGCCAGTGGCCAGGATGACGCTGCTCAGACGGCCGAGCGGCTGCAGCTTGCGCTTAGCGCGGGCGCGATTATCGGCACCTGGGTGTGGGACATCCCCAACGACCGGGTAACCGCTGACGAGCGCTTTTCCCATTCGTTCGGTTTGCCACTGGCCAAATGCCTGGCGGGTATGCCATTGGTCGAGGCATTCGACTCCATCTACCCCGAAGACCGTGAGCATGTGGCCGATGCCATTCAGGCCGCCATGGCCTGTGGCGGTGCGTTTCGCTGCGAGTACCGGGTTCGTCATGACGATGGTTGCTACCGCTGGGTAGAGGCCAGCGGGCGGGTTGAGTTGAACGGGGAGGGGGCGCCGGTACGCTTCCCGGGTGTGCTGATGAACATCGAGTCACGCCGCGCCGCCCAGGCCGAGCGGGACCGGGTCATGGCCATGCTGCGCACCTTCACGGCTGCGGTGCCGGGTGTGGTCTATGCCAAGGACCGCCAGGGGCGGATGCTGGTAGCCAACCACGGCACCACCGTGCTGATCGGCAAGCCACCTGAGTACTACATCGGTAAGACCGACCTGGAGTTCCTCGAAGACAAGCAGCAGGCGCAGCAGGTGATGGAAACCGATCAACGCGTCATGGCAGCCGGCAAGGCCGTGGAGGTCGAGGAGCGCGTGGATATGCCTGATGGCTCTGCCACCTACTGGCTGTCGTTGAAAGCACCCCTGCTCGGCGACGATGGCGAAGTGATCGGGCTGATTGGTTCGTCCATTGATGTCACGGCCCGCAAGCAGGCCGAGGCCCAGTTGCTGGAACTCAACCGCACGCTTGAAGCACGCATCAGCCAGGCGGTGGCCGAGCGTGAGGAGGCAGAAGCAGCCCTGCGCCAGGCGCAGAAGATGGAGGCGGTGGGGCAGTTGACGGGCGGGATCGCCCATGACTTCAACAACCTGCTGGCAGGTATTTCGGGAAGCCTCGACCTGATCCGCGCGCGGTTGGGACAAGGGCGTATGGACGATGTCGAGCGTTACCTGACCGTGGCACATGGTGCTACCCGCAAGGCGGCGGCACTGACCCACCGGCTGCTGGCATTCGCCCGCAGGCAGACGTTACTGCCGGTGGAAACCGATGTACATGCATTGATTGGCGGCATGGAGGAGTTGATCCGCCGTACGGTGGGGCCTTCGATCACGCTTGAGGTGCGCCTTGAGGCCTTGGCCAGCACCTGCCTGGTAGACCCGGCCCAGCTTGAGAATGTGCTGGTCAACTTGTGTATCAATGCCCGTGACGCACTCGCCGGCGCGGGTTGTATCAGTATTCACACTGAAGACCAGCATCTCGGGGACGGAGCCGACCCTGAGTTGCAGGCTGGCGACTACCTGTGCATCTGCGTGGCCGATGGGGGTACAGGCATGGCCCCGGACACCCTGGCCAAGGCCTTCGAGCCGTTCTTCACCACCAAGCCCGTAGGTGCGGGTACGGGCTTGGGCCTGTCGATGGTGTATGGCTTTGCCAAACAGAGTGGCGGGCAGGTGCGCATCGAGTCCACCGAGGGGGTGGGTACCCGGGTTTACCTGCAGTTGCCCAGCCATGGGGAGCCGCGCCATGTGGCTACAGCACCGCCGCCCAGCGCCACCAGCCACCGCGCAGTGCCCGGGCACACGGCGCTGGTGGTGGATGATGAAGCCTCGGTGCGCATGTATGTGAGCGAGATCCTCAATGGGCTGGGGTATGTGGTCATCGAAGCAGCCGACAGCCTGGCAGGTTTGCAGTTGCTGCGCTCTGACACGCGCATCGATCTGCTGATCACGGACGTGGGCCTGCCGGGTGGGCTGGATGGCAGAAAGATGGTCGAAGCAGCCCGGGCTGCCCGGCCAGGGCTGCCGGTGTTGTTCATGACTGGCTATGCGCCGACCGAGCCTTCAACTGTCGGCTGGCCGGGGGAGGCGGGGGCGGTGTTGAGCAAGCCGTTCACGCTTGATGCGCTCATCAAGGCGCTCAACACCCTCAGCCTGTAGTTTCTGGTAATGGCCGGGGCCGATAGGCGGCCCCGGCCAGTCAACCCTGCGATCAGGCCGACATGCCGCTCGCCGACGCGCTCGCCGCACCAGGCACCAGAATCACCTTGCGGCAATCGTCTTTTTTCTGGTCGAACAGTTTGTACGCCAGGGTGGCCTCTTCGAGCGCCATGCGGTGGGTAACGATCTGTTCCGGCTGCAACCGGCCTGCCTCAATGTACTCGAGCAATTGCGGCAGGTATTTGTGCACGTGGGTCTGGCCCATCTTGAAGGTAAGGCCTTTTTCGAATGCGTCGCCGAACATGAAGCCGTGGATGAACCCCGCATACACGCCGGGCACGCTCACAACCCCACCCCGGCGCACGGCGGCAATGCACTGACGCAAGGCCTTGCCGTTGCTGCCCTCGATCTTGAGGGTGGTCAGTACCGCCTCGGCAGTGCTGCCTTTGGCTTCGAAGCCCACCGCATCAATGGCCGCGTCGACGCCGCGCTTGCCTGGGGTAAGGCGGATGATGCTGTCTGCCGGGTCATCATCCTGTTCATAGTTGATGGGCACCACCCCGTAGGCATCGCGGGCGAACGCCAGGCGGTAGTCGTTGTGATCGATCATGAAGATGGTCTGGGCGCCCAGCATGCGGGCACAGGCCGCGCTCAGCAGCCCGACAGGCCCGGCGCCGTAGATGGCCACTGTCGAGCCCTGGCCTACCTGGGCGTTGGTCACGGCCTGCCAAGCCGTCGGCAGGATGTCGGAGAGGAACAGCACCTTGTCGTCCGGCAACGCCGTGGGCACCTTGAACGGCCCCACATTGGCCTTGGGTACCCGCACGTAATCTGCCTGGCCACCCGGTATGCCGCCATACAGGTGGCTGTAGCCAAACAGGGCTGCCCCTGGCGGGATCACTTTTTTATTGATGATGGCGCCGCGCCCGGTATTGGTGGTTTCGCAGGCGGCAAACAGATCGTGCTGGCAGAAGAAGCAGTTGCCACAGGCAATCACGAAGGGGATGACTACCCGATCCCCGACCTTCAGGTCTGTAACGCCGGGGCCTGCCTCTTCGACGATACCCATGAATTCATGGCCGAAGATATCGCCCGGTTCGGTCTGCGGAATCCTGCCGTGGTACAGGTGCAGGTCCGACCCGCAGATGGCCGTGGCAGTCACGCGCAAGATGACGTCGTCATCGGCCTGGAGCGTTGGGTCTGGAACCGTATCGACCCGGACATCCTGCGCGCCGTGGAAGGTCAGTGCTCTCATGGTTCAGCTCCTGCAAGGTCGGTTGTGCAGTTCAGGGTTAACCACGGCGTGAGTATAGTTCAGCTGCCGGCGCGCACCGGTCTCAGCAGGCACCTGCCCCGACTGGCAGGCGGATGGTGAAGGTGGTGCCGTACACCGCGTCGGAACTGACGGTGACAGCGCCCCCATGCGCCTGGGTGATCTCGCTGACGATGAACAGGCCCAGGCCGATGGAGCGCACCGGGTCGCGGTGGCTGCTGGCGCGCGTCATTGGGGCGAACAGCGTTGGCAGCGAACGCTCGGGGATGCAGGGGCCATGGTTGTGCACGGCGATCACGGCGGCGTGCGGCTGCAGGTCGGTGGTCAGGGTGATGGGGTGGGCGAGGTCCCCGTACGCCACGCTGTTGGCAACCAGGTTGCCAATCATCTGCTGCAGCCGATCACCGTCGATGTCCAGTTCGCCATGGCCACGGGACAGGTGGCGGATGTGGGCGTGGGTAAAGGCCACGCGCAACTCGTTGACGCTTTGATCCACGGTTCTTGGCAGGTCCGTAGGGCTGCGCCGGATGGTGATGCCTTCGCCGATCCGCACCGAGGCAAAGTCGAGCAGGTCGGCAATCATGCGCCGCGCCCGTTCCGAAGAATGGCTGATGCTGCTCAGCAGGCGCCGCTCCTTTTCCCGGTGCTCGCCGCGCTCCAGCAACTGGGTGGCCATCTTTATCGCCGTCAGCGGATTTTTCAGGTCGTGGCTGGCGATCGCCACCATCTGTTCGGCAAAGGCCGCGCGCCGCTGGGCATCATGATAGGCGTCGGCAAGCTCCTGCTTGGCGTGTTGCAGCGCCGCTTCCGCTTCAGTGGTCTGGGCCAGCAACTGTTCGGCCCGGCGCCGCGCAGCCAGCAGTTCACGTTCATAGCGGTCACGCTCGATGGTGCCGAACAGGGCCATTTCGTGGAATACGCCATGGGCGTGCTCGCGCCGCACCCCATTGAGCAGCATGGTGATGACATGGCCGTCGCGGTGCAGCACTTCAAGTTTCACCTCCGCCACGGAGCCCTGCATTTTCATCAACGGTGCCCAGTGGGTCTGGTGAAAAATGCGCCCGCCCATGGTCAACAGCTCTTGAAACCTGCGCTGCAACAAGGTTTCCAACGAGTGCCCCAGCCAGTTGCAGAAGGTCTGGTTGGCCCGCACGATAATACCGGCTTCGGTAGTGACGACCAGGCCGCAGGGGGCGCCTTCGTACAGCTGCTCTACCAGCGGCAGGGCGTCTTCGGGGGTCATTGGCCGAGTGCCCAGGGCTGCAAGAACGCGTCCATGGCCTGGGAGCAGGCAGTGGGTGCGCTCATGTGCGGGCAGTGGCCGATGTTCTCGATCAGGCACAGCGTACTGTTGGGCATGACCGCATGCAGATACTCACCCACCGAAACGGGGGCGATCAGGTCATCGTGGGACTGCAGGATCAGTACGGGTGTGGTCAGGCCGGCAATGTCCTGGCGGTTGTCCGACAGGAACGTGACGCGGGCGAAGTGCCCGGCGATTTCTGGGTCGGTACGGCAGAAGCTGTTGGTGAGCTCATCGCCCAGCGCCGGCTGCCCGGGTGCCCCCATGATCACGGGGGCCATGGTGCTGGACCAACCCAGGTAATTGCTGTCGAGCGTGTCGAGCAGGCTCTGGATATCGGCCTGCTTGAAGCCCCCGATGTAGTCGCCGTCATCGATGTAGCAAGGGGACGGCCCGACCATTACATGGGCAGCGATGCGCCCTGGCCGCTTGCGGTCGGCCAGGGCGCCGATCATTGCGCTGACCGAATGGCCGACCACGATCACCGGGCCTTCGGCGAAGGCATCGATAACCTCGTTGAGGTCCTGGGCGTAGCCCTGCAGCGAGTCGTATTTGCGGCGGTCGTAGGCGGTGAGGTCCGATTGCCCGGCGCCTACCAGGTCGTAGGTCACCACCCTGAAACGCCCGTGAAAGTGGGGCAGCAGGTACTTCCACATGGACTGGTCGCAGCCGAAACCGTGGGAAAACACCAGGGTGGCTGGGCCGCTACCGGTGACCTGTACGTTGTTACGCAGCGATAGATTCATGAGATTCCACGGGCAGCAGCATCATGCTTATTAGGTGCGGGGCCTGGCAGTTCATTGTGCAGGATAGGCCAGGCGTGAACGAGTCGACAGTGGGTGTTCGGCATAAGTTTCGTAAACGGTGAATGCCGAATGAGCAACTTGGGCTGCGCCGTTGTCAAGAGTTGACGATTTGCACCACTGCTCATTCAGGAGAGTCCCGTGACGGACAAGAAGGCACGCGTCAGCAATCAAGCTTCCGGGGATATCTCCAAGCTGCCGCACGACATGTTTTTCGCGGCGGTGCAAACCACGCGCATGCCGATGATCGTGACTGACCCCAACCGCGAGGACAACCCGATCATCTTCGCCAACCGCGCCTTTCTGGAGATGACCGGCTATGCCAGCAGCGAGATCCTGGGGCGCAATTGCCGTTTTCTGCAGGGCGCCGAAACCGAAGTGGCAGTGGTGGATGCCATCCGCGACGCCATCGCCCGCCGGGTCGATATCGCCACGGAAGTGCTCAACTACCGCAAAGACGGCTCAAGCTTCTGGAATGCCTTGTTCATTTCGCCGATCTTCAACGAACGGGGTGACCTGATTTATTTCTTCGCCTCGCAGCTGGATGTAAGCCGTCGGCGCGATGCCGAGGACGCCCTGCGCCAAGCGCAGAAGATGGAAGCCCTCGGCCAGCTCACTGGCGGTATCGCCCATGACTTCAACAACCTGCTGCAGGTGATGGGCGGCTACATGGGCCTGGTCGCCAACGAGACCGACAAAGGCCAGCCCGACCTGAGCCGCATTCGCCGCAGTGTGGGCCACGCGCAAACCGCCGTGGACCGGGCCAGCACGCTGACCAAACAGCTGCTGGCATTCGCCCGCAAACAGAAGTTGCACGGCAGGGTGCTTAACCTCAACCACCTCATTGATGACGTGCGCCCCATCATCGAGCGCACCTTCGGCGGCGAGGTGACGGTGGATTACGACCTGGATCCGCAACTGCGCAATTGCCGTATCGATGGCACCCAGGCCGAGGTCGCGCTGCTGAATATCTTCATGAATGCGCGGGACGCCCTCATCGGCCGCAAACGGCCCCACCTGTTCATCGAAACCCGCAATATCCAGGTGAGCGATATCAACCAGTCCTTTGATGGGCTGTTGCCAGGCAGCTATGTCAGCATCTCGATTACCGACAATGGTATCGGGATGCCAGCCAGCATCCGCGACCGGGTGATGGACCCGTTCTTCACCACCAAGGAGGAGGGCAAAGGCTCCGGGCTGGGGCTGTCGATGGTGTATGGGTTTGCCAGGCAGTCCGGGGGCGCTGCGCGTATTTATACCGAAGAGGGCGAGGGCACTACGTTGCGCTTGTATTTCCCGGTGGATGAAGCAAGCCCGGTGCAGGAAAAACCCGTAAAGCTTGCGGAGCGCAGCTCGGGCACAGAGCGCATTCTGATTGTCGAGGACCGCCCGGACGTCGCCGAATTGGCCAAGATGGTGCTGGAAAACTATGGCTATGACGCAGATATGGTGCTTAACGCGCGCGAGGCCCTGAAGCTGATCCAGGCGGGTGAGCGCTACGACCTGCTGTTCACCGACCTGATCATGCCAGGTGGCATGAACGGGGTGATGCTGGCGCGGGAGGTGCGCCGCCTGCAGCCGCAAATAAAGGTGCTGCTGACCACCGGTTACGCGGAGAACTCCATTGAACGCACGGATATTGGAGGGTCGGAATTTGATGTGATTTCCAAGCCCTGCCAGCCACATGATTTGGCAAGACGGGTAAGGCAGGTGCTGGACGGGCCAACGGGGATCGCCTGAGAACCCCATCAGCGCCCTGCAGGCCAGGGCGCTGATACGGCATCACCTCAATGGCTGTGCCAGCGGTTTTACCGAGCGCGATAACTGGTCGCTGACCACACCAATGAAATGGTCAAGCGTCCACGGCTTGGACAGAAACACAGCACCCAACGGCAGCGCCTGGCTGGAGGGGTCGTGATAGCCACTCATGACCACGATACGCGTATCCGGCTGTTGCTTGCCGACCTGGCGCGCCAGCTCCAGCCCGTCTACGGTCCCGGGGGTACGTACGTCGGTCAGCAGCATCGAGAAGGAGGAATGCGAGGTCATTTCCAGGCCCTCCTGCGCGGTTTCAACGCTTGTGACTGTGGCGCCCAGGTCTTCAAGTGCGATGGCAATCAGTTCGCGAATGATGGGTTCGTCCTCGACCAGCAGGACAGTCGGACATCTTGGAAGTTCGCACACTTTCATGGCAGTACTCAGGCTAGGCGCACTCAGGTTTTAGAGGGGACATCCGTGTTGGCTCGCAAGGTAACGCGCGAGCGATAACTGTGCGCTACCCGTCTGACCACCGCCCCTGAGCAATAATTCCGTAAACGTTTGCTTCAAGGGCGCAAGTGCCAGGGCTGGGCGGTCAGGCGCCAGGTTCCCGTGCCAGCCGGGCAAGCAGCGCCTCGGCTGCGGCTTCGGAGGAAGCGGGGTTTTGGCCCGTGATCAAATGCCCATCCTCGACCACATGGCTGGACCAGTCAGCCCCCTTGGAGTAGGCACCGCCTTTGGCCTTGAGCATGTCTTCGACCAGGAACGGCACCACATCGGTAAGCCCTACAGCCGCTTCTTCGCTGTTGGTGAAGCCCGTAACCTGCTTGTCTTTCACAGCAGGGTGCCCGTCAGGCGCCTTGACGTTCTTCAGCACCCCAGGTGCGTGGCACACGGCGGCAATCGGCTTGTTGGCTGCATAGAATGCCTGCAGCAGGGTGATCGAATGCTTGTCTTCGGCCAGGTCCCACAACGGCCCATGGCCACCTGGGTAGAACACGGCATCGAAGTGGTAGGGGTCCACCTGGTCCAGGGGCACGGTATCAGCCAGGGCCGCCTGCCCCTCGGCATCGCTGGCAAAGCGCCGGGTGGCATCAGTCTGGGCATCGGCCTCGTCGCTTTTAGGGTCCAGGGGTGGCTGGCCGCCTTTGGGCGAGGCGAGGGTCACGTCGGCGCCATTGTCGATGAAGACATAATAAGGAGCGGCGAACTCCTCCAGCCAGAAGCCGGTTTTCTTGCCGGTGTTACCCAGTTGATCATGGGATGTCAGCACCATCAGGATTTTCTTCATGCAGGGCTTCCTCCAGGTAAGGGCGCGCAGCGCCAAACGCGCTGCCTGAAGAGTGGGAGTTCGGTGCGCCGGCAGCGTTCCATCGGTGTGCCCAGGCCCTCGCCGGTGCCTTGGCTAGCGGGGTGCCACCGGATGGTCACAAAGCTGTAACACAGCTGATGCAAAGTGTGCCGGCCATCACACGGAGCGCTTTTCCATGATACGCCTGATGAAGTCTGCTGCACTCGCCGTTGCGGTCTCCCTTTGCGCCACCTCGGCATCCATCGCCGCAGAAAACGTCCGCCTGACCGGTTCGGGCGCCAGTTTCCCTGCACCGATCTACCTGACCTGGTTCAAGGACTTCAGCAAGAAGACCGCGGGTGTCACCGTTGATTACCAATCCAAGGGTAGCGGCGCAGGCGTTCAGGACTTCCTGAACAAGACCGTCGATTTCGCTGCCAGCGACTCGGCCATGAGCGAAGCGGACATCGCCAAAGTAGGCGAGGGCGTGCAACTGCTGCCCATGACTGCCGGCGAAATCGTTCTGGCCTACAACCTGCCAGGCAACCCCAAGGGCCTGAAACTGCCACGTGATGTGTATTCGAACATCTTCCTGGGCAAGATCACCCAGTGGAACGACCCACAGATCGCTGCGGCCAACCCTGACCTGAAACTGCCAGCCACGCCGATCACCGTGGTGGTACGTGCCGACTCCAGCGGCACCACCGCCGTCTTCACCAAGCACCTGTCGGCCATCAACCCAGACTTCAAGCAGGGGTTGGGTGAGGGCAACACCGTCAACTGGCCCGCCACCGACAAGTTCATCAAATCGCCCAAAAACGATGGCGTAACCGCCACCGTTCGCCAGACCCCAGGCGCCATCGGCTACATCGAGTACGGCTTCGCCAAGCTGGCCAAAGTGGACTTCGCCCAGCTGCAGAACAAGGCCGGCCAGTATGTGGTACCGACCGCCGAGAGCGGTGCAGAAGCCCTGGCTGCCGTGAACATGCCGGAAAACCTGGTGGCCTGGCTGCCCGACCCGGATGGCGCCAAGTCCTACCCGATCACCTCGTACACCTGGATGATCTTCCGCAAGGACAACGGCAACCCGGCCAAGGCCAAGGCCATGCGTGAAATGGTCGAGTACAGCCTGACCGAAGGGCAGAAGATCGCCGACTCCATGGGCTACATCCCGTTGCCACCGTCGGTTGTCGAGCAAGTGCGTAAAGCGTCCGCCAACATCCAGTAACACCCAGGCGCTCCCGGCGTGCGTGTACCGCGCCGGGGGTGTTGCACCCTGTCCCGGAACCTGCCAATGAACACACCCTTTGCCATACCGGATAACCCAGACTCCGCGTGCCAGCCACCGTCGACAAAAGACTTTCTGGTGGACCGCACCTTCCGTGCGCTCGCCCGTATTGGCGTGGTGCTGGTGCTGGCGCTGGTCTTCGCGCTGGTTTATGAAGTGGGCCGCAAGGCATTGCCCGGCATCGAAAAGCACGGTTTCGACGTGCTGTTCGGCAGCGTCTGGGACGTCAACCAAGGCAAGTACGGCATTCTTCCTGCCATTTGGGGCACGCTCTACAGCGCCCTGATTGCATTGCTGATCGCAGGCTTCTTCGGCGTCAGCATGGCTATTTTCCTGACCCAGGACTTTCTTCCTGCCAGGCTGGCGGCGGTGTTTCGCACCATCGTCGAGCTGCTGGCTGCCATCCCCAGCGTGGTCTATGGCCTGTGGGGCATCTACGTGGTCATCCCGGCCATCCGCCCGCTCACGGCGTGGCTGAACAGCGAGCTGGGCTGGATCCCCTTCTTCGGTACTTCACTGAGCGGCCCTGGCCTGCTGCCAGCGGCACTGGTACTGGCAATCATGATTCTGCCGACCATCGCGGCGGTGTCCCAGGACGCGCTGACCAGCGTACCGATGAAGACCAAGCAGGCCGCCTACGGCATGGGTACCACCCATTGGGAAGCGATCCTCAAGGTGATGGTGCCCTCCGCTGCAACCGGCATCTTCGGCTCACTGGTGCTCGGCCTGGGCCGCGCCCTGGGGGAAACCATGGCACTGGCCATGCTGGTGGGCAACGCCAACACCATTTCCCTGTCGCTGTTCGCCCCGGCCAACACCCTGGCTGCGCTGTTGGCGCTGAACTTCCCGGAGGCTGGCCCCAACGAGGTGGAGGTGCTGATGTACGCCGCCCTGGTGCTGATGTTCATCACCCTGCTGGTGAACGTGCTCGGCTCGATGATCATGCTCTACGCCCAGCGGGGTAATAAATGATGACTGACCTCTCGACCCCTGTTGCCGCGCTGCCCAGCCTGCAGCGCAAGCTCGAAGGCCGCGCCCTGCGCAGCGTGCTGCTGACCAGCCTGGCATGGTTCGCCGCCCTGGTGGCCAGCGTACCGCTGATTTCAGTGCTGTACATGCTGATCACCCGCGGCGGTGCGCGGCTCAACCTCGAAGTGTTCACCGAGTTGCCGCCCACCGGCTTCGAAATGGGCGGCGGTTTCGGCAACGCCATGGCCGGTACCTTTGTCATGGTCGGCATTGCGGCCGCCATCGCAGTACCGGTGGGTATCCTGGCTGCGGTGTTCCTCGCCGAACTGGGCCCTGACAGCAAGCTGGCCAACGCGGCACGCTTCGCGGCCAAGATGCTTACCGGCCTGCCGTCGATCTTGGCGGGTGTGTTCGCCTACGCCCTGGTGGTGATGACCACGGGCACCTACTCGGCCCCGGCCGGTGGTGTGGCGCTGGCGGTACTGATGCTGCCGATCGTGGTGCTCACCGCCGAAGAAGCGATGAAGATGGTACCCAAGATCATGAAAGACGCTGCCTACGGCATGGGCTGCACCCGTGCCCAGGTCATCTGGAAAATCGTGCTGCCCACCGGGCTGCCGGCCATCCTGACCGGCGTCATGCTGGCCGTGGCACGGGCTGCGGGCGAAACCGCACCGCTGCTGTTCACCGCGCTGTTCAGCAACTACTGGATCTACCACGACGGCAGCCTGGCGGTGATGAACCCGACTGCGTCGTTGGCCGTGCTCATTTACAACTTCTCCGGCATGCCGTTCGACAACCAGCTCGAGCTCGCCTGGGCGGCCTCGCTGGTACTGGTGATGATCGTGCTGGTAATCAACATTCTTAGCCGAGTTTTCGGCAAGCCCAAGTATTGAGAAAGGGAGCATTCGACCGTGAACGTATCCACCGCCCAAAGAGCCGCTCCCTTGGCCAGCGAAGCCCCCATCGTCATGGACTGCAAGCTGGACAAGATTTTCTACGGTAATTTCATGGCCGTGCGCGACAGCCACGTGCCTATCCGTAAAAACGAGATAACCGGTTTCATTGGCCCGTCCGGCTGCGGCAAAAGTACCGTGCTGCGCAGCCTGAACCGCATGAATGACCTGGTGAAGGGCTTCCGCTTCGAAGGCCACGTGCACTTCCTGGGCCAGGATGTGTACGGCAAAGGTGTTGACCCGGTCGTGGTGCGCCGCTACATCGGCATGGTGTTCCAGCAGCCCAACCCGTTTTCCATGAGCATTTTCGACAACGTTGCCTTCGGCCTGCGCCTGAACCGCTACAAGGGTGATATCGGCGACCGCGTGAAACACGCCTTGCAAGGGGCCGCGCTGTGGGACGAGGTGAAAGACAAGCTCAAGGTCAGCGGCCTGTCGTTGTCCGGCGGCCAGCAGCAGCGCCTGTGCATCGCCCGCGCCATTGCCACCGAGCCTGAAGTGCTGTTGCTCGATGAGCCGTGCTCGGCCCTGGACCCGATCGCCACGCGCCGGGTCGAAGAACTGATGGTGGAATTGAAAAAGGACTACACCATCGCCCTGGTCACCCACAACATGCAGCAGGCGATCCGTGTGGCGGATACCACCGCGTTCTTCTCGGTGGACATCACCCAGGGTACCCGCACCGGCTACTTGGTCGAGATGGGCCCGACAACCCAGATTTTCCAGAACCCGCGTGAGCAGCTCACTTCCGACTACATCAGCGGCAAGTTCAGCTGACGCTGATGCGCTTCAGGCAGCCGGGTGCAGGGGCCAGGAAGGCGCCTGCACCCGGCTGCATGTGTGTCACTAAAATGTAACCAGGGATAACCGATGGCAGCCATACCCCGACTTGATCTTTCAGCGATAGAGCGCGCACTGCGCGAGGTGCAGGGGCACTTTGCCGAACTCAGCCGGCACTTTACCGAACCCCGCGACCCGTTCACCGACGAGGTGCTGCTGAATGTGCTTGAAGGCTATGCGCTGATTGACGACTATGTCGCTCGCGGTATCGACCTGTTCGACCTGCAGCAGTTGAACCTGATGCTCGAAATCAACGCCACCGTGCTGTGCGGCAGCGACCCTGAGCGGCGCAAGGAATTCGCGCCGCACCTGGCCGCCACCGAGGCGCACTTTTTCAACAACGTCGAAGGCGGCATCAAGGACCTGTACAACTGGTACTGCTCCTACGGCAGCGATTCGATCTGGAAACGTGCAGCGGGCGTTTACGTGCGCATCCTCAGCAAGCCGCAGCTGTTCATCGAAGGTAACAACCGCACCGGTTCGCTGATCGTCAGTTACCTGCTGATGCGCGCAGGGTTACCACCGTTCGTGCTGTCGCTGGACAACGCCGAGGGCTACTTCAACCCGTCCTCGGTCATTCGCAACTCCGCCAAGCATGGTGTGAAAGCTTTGTACGAATTGCCCAAGATCAAGAAAAAATACGCTGCCTTCCTTGAAGCTAAGGCACCTGCCCCTGGCAAGTTCTTCCTGCGTGGGGCGCATGCTCATGGGGGCAGCCGCTGATGGAGCGTATTTCAATGCTGCAGCGAGGCCAACGGGCCCTGGCGCGTACACTGCGCCGCCCACAGGTGCGTATTTCGTTCGACATCGACGACACGCTGGCCTGCCAGCCGGACCATGCGGCGGCAGAGGGCAGCCGCTTGCCCGCGTTTGTCCACCGCTGGTGGGGCGAGCCGCTGCGCAAGGGTACCCGCGCGCTCATCCGTGACTTGCGTCGGCAGGGCTGCAGCATCTGGATCTATACCTCGTCCGGCCGCACGCCGGCCTATATCCGCCGCTGGCTGATGCTGTATGGCATCCGCGTCGATGGCGTGGTCAACAGCGACCGGCACCAGCAGGTGCTGGCTGACAAGGGCCTGACCCTGGCGCCGTCGAAGTTGCCGTCGGCGTTCGACATCGACCTGCATGTCGACGATTCCGAAGGCGTGCGCCTCGAAGGCGTAGACCATGGTTTCCGCGTGGTGGTGGTGTGCCCCAAGGACCGGCACTGGGCACAGAAGGTGCTGCAGGCAGCCGGCGAGGTGCAGGCGCAATTGGCCTGGCAGCAACCGCACAGGTTCCCAAGGCCGGTATCCCAGCGCCCCTCGGCCCTGGTCTCCTGACGCCAACGCTTGCCAGGCGGTGCTTGCCTGGTACTCCTCATGTATGTCCTTCCCGCGGCCTGCGCAAGTGCCAGGCCCTGCCTGCTACTCAGGCGTAGGCCTGAAGTGCCGAGACCTGGCTTAGCCCGGTCCCGGCACTGAATCATTGCGCCCGGCCAGGCTGCCCAAAGCCCAGGCCAATGCCACCCAAAGCAGCGTACCGTGCGCCCATGCGGCTTCTGATAATCGCCTCCGACAACCCGTCCCCGTTCCGGAGCGCGCCATGTACAACAATAAGAACCCGCACCCCCGTCTGCTCGCAGCTGCCACGTTGAGCGTTGCAGCGCTGTGCCTGAGCGAGGCCGCCAGTGCCGAAATAATGCTGTATGACAAGGACCAGACCACGTTCTCGACCGATGGTTACATCAATGCCTTTTACGTCAACAGCAAGGTCGACCGTGAAGGCGAGCAGTTCGACCGCCGCCAGTCGCGGGTAAAGATGGGGTTTCTGCCCAACTACCTGGGCTTCAACATGGGCAAACAGGTGAATGACCTGAAGCTCGGTGCACGCGCTTCGTTCTGGGTCAGCATCAATGACAGCGAAAGCAACGGCACCGATACCGCCATCGATGTCAGGCAGTTCTACGGCACCGTGGCCAACCCGGCGTGGGGTGAAGTGCTGATCGGCAAGGACTTCGGGCTGTTCGCCCGCTCCAACATTCTGCTGGACCAACTGCTTGCCGGCTACGGCCAGGTCAGCGACACGCTCGGGCTGGTGGACGGTGGCGGTGTCTCGTTCGGCAATATCGGCAGCGGCTACCCGTACCCGTTCCCAACCTCGCAGATCACCTACCGTACGCCGGTCATGCAGGGGCTGCGGGTAGCGGTGGGCATCATGGACCCGGTGGACACCAACGACAGCAGCCCAACCGGCAAGGCCTACCAGAAAAACCCGCGTACCGAGGCTGAAATCACTTACCAGTTCGACCTGGGCGGTGCGCAGGTCTACAGCTGGCTCAACGGCAGCTACCAGACCTCCGACAACACCGACGCCGACGTGCACGCCGTCACCTCCAAGGGGCTTGGCTATGGCGTCCAGGCCAAGATGGGTGGCTTCTCTGTGACCGGTTCAGGGTTCCAGGCCAAAGGCATCAACCCGTTCTTCACCAACAATGCGGGGGAGCCGGCGCTGCGCAACGTCGACAGTGATGGCTACTTGCTGCAGGCGTCGTACAAGCTGGGCAAGAACCGCCTGGCGTTGTCCTACGGCAAGACCAAGGACGACGGCAATGGCGCGGTGGGCAGCGGCGCAGATTACCAAACCCGCGTCATTGCGCTGTTCCATGACATCAACGACAACCTCAAACTGGTGGCCGAGTACAACCAGTTCTCCATCGATGGGCATGCCACCAGCGCCCAGAACGAAGACACCGACACCTTTGCCGTAGGTGCGGTACTCACCTGGTAAGCAGCCGGCCAAGCGCGGCAGCAGCTACTACAACCATCGAAGCCCCCACCCGCTACCCAAGTAGCATTCGTGCCCCGGCGCGGGCTTCGTACACTGACCGTTCAGCCAGCCCATGCCGGAGACCACGATGCAGCAGGCGCACAACGAGGGCGTGGTCAGCGCCATGTCCCAGGCCAGCGATGCCCGCCTGGCCGCCCAGGAACTGGCGCGGCAACTGCTGCATCCGCACCTGGGGTTCGTGCTGTTTTTCTGCACGGCCGAGTACGACCTGCCGACGCTGGCCGAAGCCCTGGAGCAGGGCTTTGGCGGCATTCGCCTGGTGGGCTGCACCAGCGCCGGTGAGATCACCCCGCAAGGCTATGGGCGCAATTGCGTCACGGCGGTCGGTTTTGACCACCGCCACTTCTCGATCGCCGCAGAGTTGATCGACGAAATGGAGCGCTTCAGCCTGATCGACGCCCAGCAGACGGTCGAACGGCTGGTGAGTTGCTGTCGCAGCAACACCCTGGCGCCCATTAAAGGCCACAGTTTTGCGCTGACCTTGCTCGATGGGCTATCCAGCCGCGAGGAGACAGTGCTGGCAGCCTTCAGCGCAGCCTTGGGTGACATCCCGCATTTTGGCGGGTCGGCCGGGGACGACAACTACCTCACCCGTACCCACGTTTACTACGCCGGGGCGTTTCACACCGGGGCGGCTGTGGTGGTGCTGGTCAACACCTGGCTCGATTTCGAGGTGTTCACCACCCACCACATCCTGCCCCGGCAGGACAAACTGGTGGTTACCGGCGCCGACAGCACCCAGCGCAGGGTCTATGAGTTGAACGCCGAGCCTGCCGCCGAGGAATATGCCCGGCTGATCGGTGTGCCGGTGGCGGCGCTGGACCACCGTGTATTCGCCGCCCACCCCTTGGCCGTGCGCATGCACGACCAGCATTACGTACGGGCCATCCAGCAGGTGCACGCCGACCTGAGCTTGAGCTTCTACTGCGCTGTGGAAACCGGCATCGTGCTGACCGCCATGACCCCAGGCCCGCTGTTGCCGAACCTGCATCAGCTGTTCGAAGGCTTGCAGCAGCGCCTGGGCCCGCTGTTGCTGACCATTGGTTGCGACTGTTTTCTGCGCCGCCTGGAGCTCGAGGGCCAGCGCGGCCTGGAGCCGGTCGGGGCGTTTCTGCGCGAGCAACGGGTGATCGGCTTCAACACCTACGGAGAACAGTTCAATGGCATGCACATCAACCAGACCTTCACCGGCGTTGCCATTGCCCGCAATCACCCCCCCATCGGTCGATGAGCTGCACGCCGAAATCGCTCGGCTGCAGCACGAAAACCACAAGCTGCAACGCATCAATGGTGCGCTGATCGAGCGCATCGAAACCGGGGCCACGCGGGGCAACGGCCCGTATGCGGCGTTCCAGCATTCGGTGGTGCTGGCCGAACAGGTGCGCGAGCGTACCGACGCCCTCAACCAGGCCATGGCCGAACTCAAGGCGGGCAACCAGTTGCTCAGCGAGGCCCGTTTGCGCGCCGAAACGGCTCACCAGCACCTGGTCGATGCCATCGAAAGTATTTCGGATGCTTTCGTGCTATTCGACCACAACCTGCGCATGGTGCTGTGCAACAGCCGTTTCAAGGCATTCTGGGCCAACCGACGGGTGCGCATCATGGCCGGCATGCGCCTGGCCGAAGTCAGGCGGTTGATGGCCGGCAGCGGGTTGTTCAGTGAAGAGCCGCGCGGCCATGCTGAAGAAAACGTGCTGTACCGGCAACACAACGGGCGCTGGTTGCAGGTGAGCGAGCGGCCTACCTGCGACGGTGGACGGGTGATCCTGTTCACCGATATCACCGAGGTCAAGCAGAGCGAGACCCTGCGCCGCGAGCAGGCGTTGGCGCAGAAGTCGCACCTGCTGCAACGGGCGGTGGACAACCTGTCTCAGGGCGTGGCCATGGTCAATGCCGAGGGCGTACTGGAGCTGTGGAACCGGCGTTTTCTGGAGCTTAGCGGCCTGGCACCGGTGGCTGCACACCGCCCCTTCGCCGACGTGATCGCCGACAGCGAGCTGCGGCTGCTTACCCCCGACAGCCGTGATGCGCACGGGCGCGTGCTGCACGAGTGCGAACAACGCCTGTTCGGCGGCCGCATGCTGGAGATCCGCACCCACCCGTTACCCACCGGCGGGTTCGTCAATACCTTCACCGACATCACCGAGCGTTACCAGCATGCGGAAGCGTTGAGTGAAAGCGCCCGCTGGATCCGGCTGATCACCGACCATGTGCCGGCCCTTATCGCTTACCTCAACGCTGACCTGGTCTACGAGTTCACCAACAAGGTGTACGAGCAATGGTACTGCTGGCCCAGTGGCCTGATGTTGGGCCAGAGCCTGCGCGAAGCCCACAGTGAGCAACACTGTCAGCGCCTGGAGGCCTATGTGGCACGGGCCCTGGCTGGGGAGAGCGTCACGTTCGAGTTCGCCGAAACCAACACCAGCGGCCAGGAGCGCTACATGTTGCGCTCCTATGTGCCCAACCGTCTGGCGGGGGAGGTGGTGGGTATTTTTGTGCTGATCCGCGACATCACCGAGCGGCGCAATACCTCGCAGGCATTGCACCAGGCCTACCAGCATCTGGAATTGCGCGTGCGCGAGCGCACCGCCGAACTGACCTCGCTCAACGGCCAGCTGCTGCGCGAAATCGACGAACGCCGCCGCGCCGAAGCGCGGCTGCAAGAAGCCAAGCGCGAGGCCGAGCAGGCCAACCTGTCGAAAACCAAGTTTCTGGCGGCTGTGAGCCACGACCTGCTGCAACCGCTCAATGCCGCACGGCTGTTCACCGCGGCCTTGCTCGAACGCCGCGACCCACAGGCCAGCGCGCACTTGGTGCGTAACGTCAGCAACTCGCTGGAGGACGTGGAGAACCTGCTGGGTACCCTGGTAGATATTTCCAAGCTCGACGCCGGGGTGATCAAGGCCGATATCGCGCCCTTCGCCCTGGCCGAACTGATGGACAACCTGGCCGCCGAATATGCCCAGGTGGCGCGCAGTGTAGGCCTGGCGCTGCACTTTGTGGGCTGCTCGGCGGTGGTGCGCAGCGATATCCTGTTACTGGCGCGGGTGCTGCGCAACCTGCTCAGCAATGCCATCCGCTACACCCCGTCGGGCCGGGTGGTGCTGGGTTGCCGTCGCTTGCGCGACCGGGTGCGCATCGAGGTCTGGGACAGCGGTATCGGGATCGCCGAAGAGCACCTGGAGGAGATGTTCCAGGAGTTCAAGCGCGGGGCCGTGCAGCGGCCCGACCAGGACCGTGGCCTGGGGCTGGGGCTGGCGATCGTGGAAAAGATCGCGGGCATTCTGGGCCACCGCATCGCGGTGCGGTCATGGCCTGGCAAAGGGTCGGTATTCGCCGTGGAGGTGCCGTTGAGCGCTGCTGCACCCAAAGCACCGCTGGCCCAGGCCGTGTGCGAGCCGATGCTTGAGTGCCTGCGTGGCGCCCAGGTCTGGGTGCTGGACAACGACGCCGCCATCTGTGCCGGCATGCGCACGTTACTGGAGGGCTGGGGGTGCCGGGTGGTTACCGCGCTCTCGGAGCAGGACCTGGCCCGCCAGGTGGACAACTTCCACGCCCATGCCGACTTGCTGATTGCCGATTACCACCTGGACAACGACTGCAACGGTGTGGATGCAGTGGCGCGCATCAATGGGCGCCGGGCACGGCCACTCCCCGCGTTGATGATCACGGCCAACTACAGCAATGAGCTCAAGCAGCAGGTGCGCGAGCTGGGCCACACGCTGATGCACAAGCCGGTGCGGCCCATGAAGCTGAAAACTGCCATGACTCATTTACTGGCCATGCATCAGCCCCCGAGCGCCTAGCGGCGCAGGTAGTCGGTAAAGTCGATGTCCCCGGCACTGAGAATGGCCTGTACCCGGTTGTGCACGTTGAGCTTGCGCAAGATGGCCGAGACGTGGGCCTTTACCGTGGTCTCGGCAATGTCCAGGGTGTAGGCGATCTGCTTGTTCGACTCGCCCTTGGTCATGCGTTCGAGCACCAGCAACTGCTTGCGAGTCAAGGCTTGCAGCATCTCCGGCGGGAAACTGGGGGCATCGCTCAGGCGCCGGCTGGTGGTGCTTTTTTGCGCACGAATGATATCGGGGGGCAGGTACACGTTGCCGTTGAGGATCTGCTCGATGGCCTCGATCATCTGCCCGCGCGGGGAGGACTTGGTGATGAACCCTACCGCACCGTAGGTAATGGCCTGCAGCACGATCTGCTTGTCCTGCTCGGCGGATACGATCACCACCGGGGTGGTGGGCGCCTCGTTGCGCAAGGTGATCAGGCCGTTCAGGCCGTGCATGCCCGGCATGTTCAGGTCCAGCAGGATCAGGTCGAGGTCGTCATGCGCCTGGGTCAACGCCAGGGCGCTGTCCAGGTCGGCGGTTTCCATCACCTCGGTGCCCTGAAAACCGTCGCTGATGACGTTGTGGATGGCTTCTCTGAACAGCGGGTGATCGTCGGCGATCAAGATTTTGTACATGGCCTTTTCACCTTTTTGTTATTGGATGGCCCTGGCACGCTCTGGCATGGCGGCAGTTTCAAGGGAACGGCACAGGTTGCGCGGGTTGCACGGGCAAATCGGCCTGCTGCCACGCATCCAGGCCGTCGCGGTACCAATAGAGCGTGCTGTACCCCAGCCCTGCAGCGCGTTTTACCGCGTTCCAGCTCAGCCAGCAATCGGACCGGCAATAGAACACCAGCGGTTGCTCAGCCTGGCCGGCGGTGGCCCGTTGCAGGTTGTGAGCGAAATAGGCCTGCCAGGCCGGCGTCAGCTGCCCATCGCCCGTGTTGGCCAGCCACAGGCTGCCCGGCAGGTTGGCGTGGGGCTCGTCCTCGATGAAGCGGCCCTGGAGCCACTGGCGGCGGTAGACGTCGATCAGCACAGGGCGTGGCTGTTGGTTCAGCAAGTGCTGCAAGGTGGCGGTGTCGATCACTGTGCCGCCTGCAACCTCCTGGGGCGTAGGGCTGCGGTACAAGGTGGCGCGGTAGCCATCGGGCGTAAACAGCGCGGGCGTTTCGGCGTGGGCGCCGCCCGGCGAGAGGCATGACGAGGCGGCGGCCAGCAGGAGGCATGGCAGCCGGGGCAGGGCACGTGGCATGGTCAGATCCTTCTTGTTATAGCGCCATTACATGCCAGGGCTGCGCAATTGTGAATGCGACGATCAGACGGCCCGGGCAGTACCAAAGTAGTAGCCAACACCCGGCCGGGCGGCCCTACGATGGCCAAAAAGCCGCGCAGGAGTGTCGCCATGAATATCGTGCTGGTAGATGACCACGCTGTGGTCCGCCGTGGCTATGCCAGCCTGCTGCTCGCAGCGTTCCCCGCGCTGCAGGTGCGCGAAGCGGCCAATGGTGAAGAGGCGCTGGCCCGGGTGCATGAGCAGGTGCCCAACCTGGTCATCATGGACTTTGGCCTGCCGGGCATCAGCGGCCTGGAAACCCTGCGCCGCCTGCGCCAACGCCTGCCTCAGTTGCGGGTGCTGTTTTTCAGCCTGCACGACGAACCCCTGATCGTGCGGCAAGTGCTGGATGCGGGCGCAATGGGTTATGTGACCAAGCAGGCCGACCCGCACGTACTGGTCGAGGCCGTGCAGCGGGTCATGGCCGGGCACGCCTACATCGAGCAGCCGCTGGCCACGCAACTGGCCTGCGCCTCCCAGCCAAGCGCCCAGGACCCACGGTTGCAGCGCATGACCCAACGGGAACTGGAGATCTTCATGATGCTGGCCAACGGCACGCCGACGCGGTCCATCGCAGGCCAGCTGTGCATCAGCACCAAGACCGTTTCCAACCACCTCACATTGCTCAAGAGCAAACTGCAGGTCAGCTCCCATGCAGAACTGGTGCACCTGGGGATACAGCTGGGCGTGGTGAGGCTTGCCGGTTGACGGGGCTCAATGGTCCCAACTGTCGGGGCAGCCGCTGCAGCCTTCCATGTCGGCATCCTGGAAGTTGCCATAGTGCTGGCGGGCACCGGTGAGGTCGGCGCGGGCGAGGTTGCTTTGGCCGAGCTTGGCCTCCTGCAGGTTGGCATCGTTGAGGTGGGCACCCTGTAGGTCGGTTTTGCTCAACCAGGCCATTTCCAGGTCGGCGGCCTGCAGGTTGGCTTGCTGCATCTTGGCGCCGGTCAACCGCGCGAACTGCAGGTAGGCCGCGCTCAGGTCGGCTTTCTCGAACTGCGCGCCCTGGGCGAACAGGCCCCAGCCCTGCACGGCCATCAAGCGTGCGCCGCTGAGGTCGGCCAGGCGCAGGTTGCTCTGCTGCAGGCTGGCGCGGGTCAGGTTGGCGCCTTGCAGGCGGGCTTTTTCCAGGTTGGCGAGGTCCAGCCGGGTATGGCGCAGGTCGGCATCACGCAGGTCTGCACCGGCCAGGTTCATCTTGCGCATATCCTGGTTGGCCAGTTTGGCGCCGCGCAGGTTTGCACCTGGGCACTGGCTGGCTTCGGCGATCACGCAGCCGTTGATCACCAACGGTTCATCGCCACCGTCGTCGTCCGCCTGGGTGGCGAAAGCGGGGCTCAGGGCCAGCAGCAGGGCGAGTGGCAGGTAGTTCATGGTCGAGGTCTCCTGGCTTGTAGAGGCATGACGGGGGCAGGCAAGCCCGCCCCCGGCAGGGTCAACGCTGCGCGGTCTTGTTATCCCAACTCGGAATCTTGAACACCCAGAACGACCCACCTTGTGCCACGGGCTTGGTCAGCTCGGCCATGTCGCCACCCCACAGTGGCACCGCGCCGCCGTAGCCCACGGTAACGCCGATGTACTGCTCGCCATCCTGTTCCCAGGTGATGGGCGGCGAGACGATGCCGCTGCCGGTCTGGAATTTCCACAGTTCCTTGCCGGTCTTGGCGTCGAAGGCTTTGAAGAAGCCGTCGCCGGTGCCGGTGAACACCAGGTTGCCCTTGGTCGCCAGCACCCCAGCCCACAGCGGCAGGTGCTCCTTGTGTTCCCACACCAGCTTGCCAGTGGTGGGGTCCATGGCGCGCAGCGTGCCGACGTGGTCCTCATACATGCGCTTGATGCGGAAGCCCATGCCCAGGTAGGCCGAGCCCTTCTTGTAGTTCACTTCCTCGGTCCAGTATTCCTCTTTCCACTGGTTGCCGGGGATGTAGAACAGGCCGGTGTCCTGGCTGTAGGCCATGGGGTTCCAGTTCTTGCCACCCAGGAACGGTGGCGAAACCTCGACCGGCTTGCCTTTGGTTTCACCCGGCAGCGGTTTGGCTGGGCGCTGGCCGGGGTTTTCCACCGGGCGGCCGGTCTTCAGGTCGATGTGGCTGGCCCAGGTGATGTTGTCGACGAAGGGGAAGGCGTTCTGCAGTTTGCCGTTGTTGCGGTCCACCACGTAGAAAAAACCGTTGCGGTCGGCGTGGCCGGTGGCCTTCACCACCTTGCCGTCCTTGTCCTTGTAGTCGAACAGCACCAGCTCGTTGTTGCCAGAGAAGTCCCAGGCATCGTTAGGGGTGTGCTGGTAGAACCATTTCACCTCGCCGGTGCTGGGGTCCACGCCCACCTGGCCAGAGGTGTAGAGGCTGTCGAAGTCGTGCGGGTTGCCATCCTTGGAGGTCCGCGCCCAGGTATTCCAGGGGCCGGGGTTGCCGGCGCCGACGATGATGGTATTGGTCTCGGCATCGAAGCTTGCGCTTTGCCACGGTGCACCGCCGCCATGGCTCCAGGCTTCAACCTTGCCGGTCTCGGTGGTGGGGTCGTCGGGCCAGGAGGGCGCCTTGACGTCACCGGTCGGGGTGCTGTCCTTGCCGTTCAGGCGGCCCATGTGGCCTTCGACGAAGGGCCGCATCCACACTTCTTCGCCGGTTTCCGGGTCGCGGGCGAACAGCTGGCCCACCACCCCGAACTCATCCCCGGAACTGCCGTGGATCAGCAGCACCTTGCCGCTGGTCTTGTCCTTGATGAGCACCGGTGCGCCGGTCATGGTGTAGCCGGCGCTGTGGTCGCCGAACTTCTTGTTCCAGACCACCTTGCCGGTGTTCTTGTTCAGCGCGATGACGCGGGCATCCAGCGTGCCGAAGTAGATCTTGTCGCCGTAGATGGCGGCGCCGCGGTTGACCACGTCACAGCACGGGCGGATGTTGTCTGGCAGGCGGTGGTTGTAGGTCCACAGGCGCTTGCCGGTCTTGGCGTCGAGGGCGAACACCCGCGAATACGAACCGGTGACGTACACCACGCCGTCGCTGACGATGGCCTGGGACTCCTGGCCGCGCTGCTTTTCGTCGCCGAACGAGTACGACCAGGCCGGCGTCAGCTTGAACACGTTCTTGTCGTTCACCTGGGCCAGTGGGCTCCAGCGCTGGGCATTGGTGCCCATGCCGTACTGCAGCACATCGGTGGTGGTGAGGTGGTCGTTGGCGATGTCTTCCCAGGTCACGTTCTTGGTGGCAGGTGCCGCGGGTGGGTTGGCCGCCGTGGCCGCTGTCCCCATGGCCAGGCTCCCGGCCAGCAACAGGGCCCGCACGCTCAGGGCCAGGGGGGAAGGGGCGGGTAGCGATCTTGTTGTCATGGTTGCAATTCCCTGTGGAGTTTTGGCCAGCACAGGGTGGTCCTGCGTGAGGCCTGGGCATAGGGAGAAAGTCCCGGTGAACACGGGAAAACTTCCCATTGCCCACCTCTTTTGGCCCTTCGCCACAAGCCCTACTACCAACGGACGAGGCCGCGGCCACCAAAGCAGCATTCGGGCCTTGCAGGGCGGTTTCTAGTATGGCGGCACGGCCTCTGTGGTTGAGGCTTTGCGTGCAACCGTGAGGGCATAACAATGAAAACCAAACGCAACGTCGTGCTTGCTTCAGGCCTGTTGGTCGGCGCGCTGGTGGCCGGAACGGCCTGGGCCCATGGCAATGTGGTGCCCGAGGCCGTGGAGACCAAGGGCCTGACCCCGGTGAAGGATACCGGCGCCACCCTCGACGATAACGGCTGGGCCATGGCCAACCCGTACCGCACCTCCCCCGAGCACGACAGGGCGGTGGAGATCGGCGCTTCTGCCTACAACCAGAATTGCGCGGCCTGCCATGGCCTGGAGGCGAAATCCGGTGGCATCGCCCCGGACCTGCGCATGCTCGACGCCGGTGATGCCGGGGACGAATGGTTTGTGGAGCGCGTGCGCAACGGCGCCGTGCGCGATGGCCGGGTGTACATGCCAAAAATGGCTGACTACCTGAGCCAGGAAGCCCTGTGGGCCGTGCGTACCTACCTCGACAGCGTTCACGTCGAGGAGTGACGGCCATGCGCCTGGCCGGGCTGCTGCCCACACTGCTGCTGTGCTGGCTGGCGAGCCCCGCCATGGCGGGCGACAGCCGCGGCAACGCCGACCCGGTGCCTTCGGTGATGTGGGCCTTTTACCACAAGCAACTGCTGGGGCAGGGCGCGTTTGTCTTCGATGAGCGGGTCAAGCTCCTGGCGCCGCCATTTGCCGAAGATGCCCGCCAGGTGCCGCTGGAAATCGACGCCCGGGCGCTGGGTGCGGAGGTGGTGCGGATCATCGCCTGGGCCGAGCTCAACCCCTTGCCCCGCATCGTCGACTTCGAACCCGGCCCGGGCGTGCTGCCGTGGCTGTCCATCCGTATCCGCATCGAGCAGGCAACGCCGTTACGCGCGGCGGTACTCACCCGCGACGGTACCTGGCATGTGGGCTCGACCCTGATCGACGCCGCCGGCGGCGGCTGTACAGCGCCCAGCGTGGTGCGCACGCAACCCGGCTGGGAGGAGCACCTGGGTGAAGTGCTGGGCGGGCGTTACCCGCGTGGGGCCGGCGACCGTCTGCGGGTGCAGGTGGCGCACCCGATGGACAACGGGCTGGTCAGTGGCATCCCTGAATTCTTCATCGACCATGCCGAGTTGCAGGGCGCCGAGGGCCAGGTTCTTGCCACGCTGGCGCTGTACCCGGCGGTGAGCGAGAACCCCAACCTGGGCTTTGATCTGCAGGGTCACGGGCTGACCCGGTTGGTATTGCAGGACAACAGCGGCAACCGCTTCGAGGCCGCTGTGCCGTGATGCCATGCCTGGCTTATGACTAACGGGGGAAGCCGTCATGCGTTGGATGTTATTGCTGCTGGTGGGCCTGGGCTTGCCCGCCCTGGCCGACCTGCAATACCGGCTGGCACCCCGGCAGATCGCCGAGGGCACCTGGCTGCTGGAGGGCAGTACCGACAATTTTGCCAAGGACAATGGCGGCAACGTGGTGAACACGGCCTTCATCGTCACTGACAACGGCGTTGTGGTCATCGACACCGGGCCCTCGAAGCGTTATGGCGAGGCGCTGCGCCAGGCCATTGCCAGCATTACCGACAAATCTGTGGTCGAGGTGTTGCTGACCCATCATCACCCCGACCATGTGCTGGGCAATCAGGCCTTTGCCGACGTGCCCATCAGGGCCTTGGCGGGCACCACTGAACTGCTGCGCCAGCAGGGCGATGCCATGGCCGAGAACATGTATCGGCTGGTCGGGGACTGGATGCGCGGCACCGAAGTGGTGCTGCCGACACACGTGCTGGAACCAGGGCTGCATACTGTGGGTGGGCACCGCTTGCGCCTGCTGGGGCTGGCAGGCCACACCGGTGCCGACCTGGCGATTTTCGATGAAACCACCGGTGTGTTGTTTGCGGGTGACCTGGTGTTTTATCAACGCGCCTTGACCACACCCAACAGCCCCGGGCTGGACACCTGGCTGCACGACCTGGACACCTTGCAGGCGCTGCCCTGGAAGCAGTTGGTGCCGGGCCATGGGCCGCTGGCCAGCGATCCGCAGCCCTTGGAGCAGATGCGTGATTACCTGGGCTGGCTGGATGGGCTGATGCGCGAGGGTGCCGAGCGCGGGGATGACATGACCGAGGTGATCCGCACCCCAATCCCTGAACGGTTCGCCAGCATCCGCCTGGCCCGGTACGAGCTGATCCGCAGTGTCAGCCACCTGTACCCCCTGTATGAACGGCGGGCACTACAGCGTGTGGATATCAAACCCCATTAAGCGGGTATCGGTGCCTCTTTGAAGGCAGCTGTTTTGCCTAAAAGCTGGAAGTTGGCGCAACCCACACCGAGGGAGCAACTGTCTTCTATAAGATTTCAAAACTGGCGCAATCACTGTGGGAGCAACTGTCTTCCACAAAATCTGAACGCTGGCGCAATCTACCTTGTGGGAGCGGCTTCAGCCGCGAACACCGGCAAAGCCGGTGCCATAC
>NZ_JACVVG010000037.1:0-45712 GCF_016647875.1 Pseudomonas sp. S36
CCGCACAAACCACGTCATACACCTGGCCGCCATCACACGATCTAAGCCGAGGCCGGCGCAGGCTTCAATCGCTAGCAAGCGCCCACCTGGCGTTAGTGCTCGGCCACCGCGGCCCGCTTCACCGCCTCGTTGCCATGTTCGTCCACCACCCGCATCGGCACTTCATTGCCTTCGGCGTCGAACAGCTTGCCGTCCTTGAAGTAGTCGCCATCACGCAGCGCAGAAATGTCCGAATACTCGATGGTGCGCTCGTAAGCGGCGGCGAACACCGACTGTTGGTCCGAGTTGCCCGTGGTGAAATGGTTGAAGATCAGGTTCAGCAAAATGGCCATGATCGCCGCCGAGCTGATGCCGGAGTGGAAGATGGTTTCGAACCAGTTGGGGAAGTGGTGATAGAACGTAGGTGCCGCGATCGGGATCATGCCGAAGCCCAGTGAGGCAGCAACAATGATCAGGTTCACATTGTTCTTGTAGCTGACCTTCGACAGCGTGCGGATGCCGCTGGCGGCCACGGTGCCGAACAGCACGATACCCGCACCACCCAGTACCGGCGTGGGCACGGCGGCAATCACCCGCCCCATGATTGGCAGCAGGCCAAGCACCACCAGAATCACACCGCCGGTGGCCACCACGTAGCGGCTTCGCACGCCTGTCACCGCTACCAGGCCAACGTTCTGGGCGAAGGCGCTCTGGGTGAATGAGCCGAAGATTGGCGCCAGGATGCTCGATGCCATGTCGGCACGCAGGCCGTTGCCCAGGCGCTTGGAGTCGACCTTGGTGTCGATGATTTCACCCACGGCCAGAATGTCCGCCGAGGTTTCCACCAGGGTCACCATGATCACGATGCACATCGACAGGATGGCGGCGACGTGGAATTCAGGCATGCCGAAGTGAAACGGGGTAGGGAAGGCGAACACCGGGCCTTCGGTAACCTTGCCGAAGTCGGCCATGCCTAGGGCCCAGGCGATCAACGTGCCCACTACCATCGCCAGCAAGATCGACAACCGCGAAATGGTCGCGCTGCCCAGCTTGCTCAGCAGCAGCACAATGGCGAAGGTCAGGGCGGCCAGGCCGATATTGGCCACGCTGCCGAACTCCGGCGAGGCGCTGTTGCCGCCCATCACCCAGCGCGCGGCCACCGGCATCAGGGTCAGGCCGATGGTGGTGATGACAATGCCCGTCACCAGTGGCGGGAAAAACTTGGTGATGCGCGAGAACACCGGGGTAATCAGAAAGCCGATCAGCGAGGCCGCCATCACCGCGCCCAGCACACCGGGCAGGCCACCGCCGCCCTCGCTGCTGAGAATGGCGCCCATGGTCGCCACACCGGCAAACGACACCCCCTGCACCAGCGGCAACTGGCAGCCGAAAAACGGCAGCCCAAGGGTTTGCAGCAGGGTCGCCAGGCCACCGGCAAACAGGGAGGCGGCGATCAGCATGCCGATCTCGGCAGGGTTGAGGCCTGCTGCCTGGCCAAGGATCAGCGGCACCGCGACGATGCCCCCGTACATGGTCAGCACATGCTGTAGCCCATAGGCCAGGTTCGCACCCAGGCCGAGGTTTTCGTCCTCCGGACGCGGGGTGGGAGACGTGCTAGGGGACGTGGTCATTGAGCAGGCTCTCTGTTTATTGTTGTGTGGCTACTGTAGACATTTCAGCCCATAGATTGCCACACAAATTGTATACAATATTTAGATCCAAGCGCGCGGGCAGGTGCCTGCTAAGCGCCTGTAACCCAATGCAGGAGCCGTACCAATACGCTGAATGCGGCCTAGAGGGGTGTGTACAAATACAGCCCAACCGCAGCCAAAGCTGTCTAGACGGACAGGAAAGTCAGTCTGAGGGGGATGTTAGCTAGCTAAGAGATTTCATTATTCGATCAGTTGCCGCAGTTCGCGCATCATTTCGGTGCCATCGGCCAGGTTCAATTCCACAAGACGGTGCAGGTGGCTCATCGAGTCGAGGTCGATGTACAGACAGATAAAGCCCAGCCGGTCAGGCTCTTCGTGGCGCAGTTCCACTTGCATGTGCACCCGCTCCTCGGGGCCCAGGTGGATGATGGCGTCGAAATCCTGAGTGAGGTCGGCGCTCCAGTTGGCAGGGCGCTGGACCAGTAGGCCTTTGAGTGACAAGTCCAGCAGGGTGGCTGGCCAGCGCTGCTGGCCCTGGCACAGTTCAGTGGGCGCATCGAAATCGATGCGCAGGAAGCGGCGGCGTTCAGGGGGGGTGCTCATGATGCAGGCCTCGCATGACATCCGGAGTCGAATGAATTCTGCCTGGTCGGCTTAGCGCGCAATCCTTTCGGAAAGGCTCTATTCCCAAGCAAGTGTGGCAATGCGCGATGACTCGCCCTAGACTCGATGGGCGGTCTTTCCAATCCACCAGCTGGAATCAAACCATGAACAACAATAATAGCCTGCTACGCCACCTACCGTGGCTGGCGCTGGCAGTCCTGGGAGCCTGCGCACTGGGCGTGGTCGCCCTGCGTCGCGGCGAGGCGATCAACGCCTTGTGGATCGTGGTCGCGGCAGTGGCCATCTACCTGGTTGCCTATCGCTACTACAGCCTGTTCATCGCCACCAAGGTGATGCAACTCGACCCGCGCCGCGCCACACCGGCGGTGCTCAACAACGATGGCCTGGACTACGTCCCCACCAACAAACACATTCTGTTCGGCCACCACTTTGCCGCCATCGCGGGCGCAGGCCCCCTGGTCGGCCCGGTACTGGCCGCGCAGATGGGCTACTTGCCCGGTACCCTGTGGCTGATCGCCGGCGTGGTACTGGCCGGTGCCGTGCAGGACTTCATGGTCCTGTTCATGTCCACCCGCCGCAATGGCCGCTCGCTGGGCGACATGGTCCGCGAAGAAATGGGCCGTATCCCAGGCACCATCGCCCTGTTCGGCTGCTTCCTGATCATGATCATCATCCTGGCAGTGCTGGCGCTGATCGTGGTCAAGGCCCTGGCCGAAAGCCCCTGGGGCATGTTCACGGTAATGGCGACCATCCCGATCGCGATGTTCATGGGCATTTACATGCGCTACATCCGCCCGGGCCGCATTGGCGAGATCTCCATTATCGGCGTGGTGCTGCTGTTGCTGTCCATCTGGCTTGGCGGGCAGATCGCCGCCGACCCGGTATGGGGCCCGGCGTTCACCTTCACCGGCGTGCAGATCACCTGGATGCTGGTGGGCTACGGCTTCGTTGCTGCCGTGCTGCCGGTGTGGCTGGTACTGGCACCGCGTGACTACCTGTCCACCTTCCTCAAGATCGGCACCATCGTCGGGCTTGCCATCGGCATCCTGATCATTGCGCCCGAGCTGAAGATGCCGGCCCTGACCCAGTTCACCGACGGCACGGGCCCGGTGTGGAAGGGCACCCTGTTCCCGTTCCTGTTCATCACCATCGCCTGTGGTGCGGTGTCGGGCTTCCATGCGCTGATCTCCTCGGGCACCACGCCCAAGCTGCTGGATAACGAAACCAACGCGCGTTACATCGGCTACGGCGGCATGCTGATGGAGTCGTTCGTGGCGATCATGGCCATGGTCGCGGCCTCGGTGATCGAGCCGGGCGTGTATTTCGCCATGAACAGCCCGGCCGCCGTGGTCGGTGCCGACGCAGTTTCGGTGGCGCAGACGGTCAGCAGCTGGGGCTTCCTGATTACGCCGGAACACCTGGAAGCCGTCGCCCGTGACATTGGCGAACACACCATCCTGGCCCGTGCCGGCGGTGCGCCAACCCTGGCGGTGGGTATTGCGCAAATCCTGCACCAGGTGTTGCCGGGCGAAAACACCATGGCGTTCTGGTACCACTTCGCCATTTTGTTTGAGGCGCTGTTCATCCTTACCGCAGTGGATGCCGGTACCCGCGCCGGGCGCTTCATGCTGCAGGACCTGCTGGGCAGCTTCGTGCCGGCGCTCAAGCGCACCGAATCGTGGGGTGCCAACCTGCTGGCTACCGCAGGTTGCGTGGCGATGTGGGGCTACCTGCTGTACCAGGGCGTGATCGACCCACTGGGCGGTATCAACACGTTGTGGCCGCTGTTCGGTATCTCCAACCAGATGCTGGCCGGTATTGCCCTGATGCTCGGCACCGTGGTGCTGATCAAGATGAAGCGCCAGCGCTACATCTGGGTCACCCTGTTGCCGGCTGCGTGGCTGCTGATCTGCACCACCGCTGCGGGCCTGATCAAGCTGTTCGACCCGAACCCGGCCGTGGGCTTCCTGGCCCTGGCCAAGAAGTACAGCACCGCACTGGACGCCGGCCAGGTACTGGCCCCGGCCAAGGACATCGGGCAAATGCAGCACGTGATCTACAACGCCTACACCAATGCCGGGCTGACCATCCTGTTCCTGGTGGTGGTGTTCAGCATTCTGTTCTTCGCGATCAAGGTGGGTTATGCCGCCTGGGGCCGCAAGGAACGGACCGACAAGGAAACCCCGTTCCAGGCTTTGCCTGACGCTTGAGAGGACTGCTGCGATGTTCAACGACCTGGGTCGACTGGGGAAATACCTGGGGCAGGCAGCCCGCCTGATGGTCGGCATGCCCGACTACGACAACTATGTCGAACACATGCAGAAGACGCACCCGGACAAGCCGGTGATGAGCTACGAGGCGTTCTTCCGTGAACGCCAGGAGGCCCGTTACGGAGGCAAGTCCGGGCCCAAATGCTGTTGAACCCCAGGCGTTGACCTGTACTGGCCTCATCGTCGGCTTGCCGGCGATGAGGCCCTTTGTTTTTCCGCTCAGGAGATTTTCTGCGTGCAGACGCCCATTCCCGTCACCGTCCTCACCGGCTTCCTTGGCGCTGGCAAGACGACCTTGCTCAAGCACATGCTCAAGGCCGAACACGGCCTGAAGCTTGCGGTCATCGAAAACGAATTCAGCGAGGCCGGCATTGACAGCCAGCTGCTCGGTGACCAGCCGGTACAGGTGATGACCCTGGCCAATGGCTGCGTCTGCTGTAGCATTCATGGCGACCTCACCCGTGCCCTGTACCTGTTGCTGGAGCGGCTGGATGCCGGCGAGATCGCGTTCGACCGCCTGGTGATCGAGTGCACCGGCCTTGCCGACCCGGCACCGGTTGCGCAAACCTTTTTCGTCGACGAGGAATTGCGTGAGCGTTACATCCTCGACGGCATCATCACCCTGGTGGACGCGGCCCATGCCGAACTGCACCTTACCCAGGCCATCGCCCAGGCCCAGGTCGGCTTTGCGGATCGCCTGCTGTTGAGCAAAACCGACCTGGTCGAGCCGGACGCCGTGCTGGCGCTGCGCGAGCGGCTTGGCCGCATCAACGGGCGGGCGGCCATTCATGTGGTGGAGCACGGCCGCATTTCCCTGGCCGAGCTGCTGGATGTGCGTGGCTTCAACCTCAACCCGGACCTGGGCGCCAACCTCAAGCCTGCCCTGCGCCCGGTGCTCAAGCCGGCCACGCCGGACCGTATCGCCACCCTGGTGCTGCGCACCGATACGGCGCTGGACATCGACCGCCTCAGCGACTTCATGAACGGCCTGCTGGAAACCCATGGCAAGCAGTTGCTGCGCTACAAAGGGGTGCTCAACATCGCCGGGGAGCCACGCAAGCTGGTGTTCCAGGGCGTGCTCAAGCTCTATGGCTTCGACTGGGATGCCGAGTGGGCCGAGGGCGAGGCCCGCGAGAGCGTGATGGTGTTCATTGCCGACGACCTGCCCGAGGCTACGATCCGGGCTGGCTTCGAGGCGCTGACTGCGGCGTAGCACGCGTGGTCGGGGCCCCGAACCACTGGGGCCATGAACTGCGGTGACGGGTGTGCTCCTCGATACAGGGGATCAGGCGTTCGGCCAGCACCGCGGTCTGCTGCACGGCCTTGGCTGTGCGGTATTTCACGCTGTGGATGCACTCGCGGTCGCCGAATTCGCAGCGGTTCAGTGCCGTGCCGCCGCAGGGGCCATTGGCCAGGCCCTTGGGGCAGGTTTCCGGGCAGATATACAGCGTGTCCTCAAGGCGGCAGCGGCCACAGGTGTCGCAGCCCAGCAGCGGGCGCTTCACCGCGCGTTCTGCCGTGTGCAACACCTTAGCGCCCAGGCGGGTGGACCACACCGGCTGGCGCACCGCCCAGCCGAAAGCCTGGCTCAGGCCATTGCGGCGGCTGAACAGCAGTGAGTGCATGCCGTGCATCAGGTGGTAGCGCGCCTGCTGCGTGAGGGTGGCGGTTACCCGCGACTCCCCCTGGCGCCACGCGGCCTGTGGCGGGTGGAACGTGACGGCAGGCAGGCCTGGCATCTGCCAACTGGCCTGCCAGGCGGGTGCCCACTGCGCCATGTCGGTTACCTGTGCCTGCCAGTGCTCCAGTCGCGCTTCCAGCGCCAGCAACTGGCTGATCTCGTGAATGCCCGACAGGTGCACCCCGGCATAGCCCATCAGCTTCACGCCAATCACCTGCAAGGCCAGCCTGTCGACGCTGCGGGCCTGGGCAAAGGCCTTGGATTGCGCCGCCTCGGCTTCGAGCATGTGCCGCATGGACGGTGTGACGGTAACCCCGGCGACGTGATCGAGCATGTTTGCCCGGCCTTGGGTCAGGCCCATCAGGCAGGCCAGTAGCGGTTTGGGCGCAGGCTGGCGGCGCATCCAGTGCATGGCCTCCTGGTGTTTGCCCGCATCGAAGCCCAGTTGCAGCGTGAAGAAGTCGGCCCCTGCCGCGAGCTTTTTCTCGGCCTTGAAGTACTGCGCCGCGCCTTCTTCCTCACAGTACTTGAACGGGTTGAGCGCGGCGCCCAGTAACCAGTGTGGGTACGCCTGACGCGCCATTTGCAGCGCCGCGACCGACTCCAGGTAACGCACCGGGCGCTCGCCTGGCTGATGCCCAGGCAGGCGGTCGCCCGTGAGTACCAGCAACTGATGCAGGCCGGCCGCGTCCATGCGCTGCAACTGGGCGAGCAGGTGGTGCCGCTCCCGGTCCTTGCCAGAAAAGTGCGGCAGTGCCGGTACCGGATTGCTGAACGAGGCCAGGGCGTCGAGCGGGGACATGTCCAGAGGGCTGCCGACCCGGTCACCGATAGCGACGGTCATCGGCCAGCCGCACAGGTGCCCGCGGGCCAAGATCGCATCCATGGCCGCGAAACGCTCAGCCGAAGGCTTGGGGACGAATTCCATCACGCAGACGAAGCGCTGTTCGCGCAATGCGGTTTTCAGCACGTTCATGGGGCCGGGCACCTGAGGAAACAGGCTGACATTGTGCGGCAGATGCACCTCGCGGTCATGTCCGGTTGCGTACGGCGGTGATCTGTTTGAGACACCGGTTTTGCCTGCGCCGGTCATGACGGCGCCATCTGTACTGCGGGGGCCATCATGAGCATTTTTTGGATTCATCTCAAATTTAATGAGTTTGTCTCAAGCATCCCCTGCCCGGACAATTCCCTCATTCTTTTGATACCTCGAGGGGCAAGACATGGCACTGGCGCACAACCTGGGCTTCCCACGCATCAGCGACGATCGCGAACTGCGTGCCCGCCATTGGCAGGCGCAGAAAGAAGCCGGTATCGAGCTGCTGCCCGTCGGGGATACCGCCTGGTACTACCAGCACCCTGGCGTCGTCGACGCCCAGGCATCCGTGCTCGCTGGGCATCTGGAACCGCTTTTCCAGGAGGTGACAGAAGCCATCGCGCTGGGCCATGCGGTCAAGCCGGTGCTGGTAGGCCCTTTGACGCTGCTGTGGCAGGGCGAAGAAAACGGCCTCGATGCGCTGGAACGGCTCGACAGCCTGCTGCCCGAATATGACCAGGCCCTCAACCAGCTTGCCGTGCTGGGGGTGGAATGGGTGCAGATCGATGAGCCCATTCTTGCCCTTGAACTGCCCCAGGCCTGGAAAAACGCCTACGAGCGTGTCTACAACATCCTCCAGCGGGCGCCCTTGAAAAAACTGATCGCCACCTGCTCCGGTGCCTTGGGCGGCAACCTGGGCCTGGCGGCGAACCTGCCGGTCGATGGGCTTCACATCGACCTCGTGCAGGCGCCTGAACAGTACCTGAGCGTGCTCGACCGCCTGCCCGCCTACAAGGTGCTGTCGCTGGGGTTGGTTGATGGCCGCCAGGCATCACCTGGCGACCTGGCGCAGCTTCAGGATGTGCTGCGCGATGCCCATGACAGGCTGGGCGAGCGGCTCTGGCTGGCCCCCTCATGCTCGCTGCTGGACAACCCGCTGGAGCAGGCTGTGCACAAATGCCGGCAGGTGGGGGCGTTGGTGCATGCGGTGAACACGTCCCACACCCCTACACCTCGCTAGTGCCTACCGGCGTTCAAGGGCCAGGGCTACCCCTTGGCCGCCGCCGATGCACAGCGTCGCCAGCCCTTTGCGGGCATCGCGTTTGATCATCTCGTGCAGCAAGGTCACCAGTACCCGGCACCCGGATGCGCCAATCGGGTGGCCAAGGGCAATGGCGCCGCCATTCACATTCACCCGCGCCGCATCCCATTCAAGCGCCTTGCCTACCGCCAGCGCCTGGGCCGCGAAGGCCTCGTTGGCTTCGATCAGGTCCAGGTCGGCCAGCTGCCAGCCAGCCTTTTCCAGGCAACGCTGGGTGGCCGACACTGGGCCGATACCCATGATCGCCGGGTCTACGCCCGCGCTGGCGTAGGCCGCCACCCTGGCCAGCACCGGCAGGCCCAGCGCCTCGGCTTTGGTTGCGCTCATCAGCAACACCGCTGCAGCACCATCATTCAGGCTGGACGCATTGCCTGCCGTGACGCTGCCATCCTTCTTGAAGGCCGGGCGCAGTTTGCCCAGCGACTCGGCTGTGGTACCCGCCCGGGGCTGTTCGTCACGGGCGAATGCCGTGGGGTCGCCCTTTTTCTGCGGCAGCACGATCGGGGTGATTTCATCATCGAAGCGGCCCGCCTCGATGGCGGCTACGGCCTTGCGCTGGGATTCTGCAGCAAAGGCGTCCTGCTGTTCGCGGTTCAGGCCATAACGTTCCACCAGGTTCTCAGCCGTGATGCCCATGTGGTAGTCGTTGAAGGCGTCCCACAAACCATCGGTGATCATGCTGTCGAGCAGTTGGCCATGCCCCATGCGCTGGCCTGTGCGGGCCGAGGGCATCACATAGGGCGCCAGGCTCATGTTTTCCTGGCCGCCGGCAACCACCACGTCGGCGTCACCGCAACGGATGGCCTGGGCGGCAAGGTGCAAGGCCTTCAGGCCCGACCCGCATACCTTGTTCAAGGTCAGTGCCGGCACGCTGTAGGGCAGGCCAGCCTTGACCGCCGCCTGGCGCGCCGGGTTCTGCCCTGCGCCTGCGGTGAGTACCTGGCCCAGGATCACCTCGTCGACCTGCGCAGGGTCCAGCCCGGTCTGCTCCAGCAGGCGCTTGATCACGGCGGCGCCAAGGTCCACGGCAGGGACGGCGGCCAGTGCGCCCTGGAAACTGCCGATGGCGGTGCGGGTTGCGGCAACGATGACCACGTCGTTCATGTTGTTGTTCTCCGTGCGGGTACGTTAAACACCCAGCATCGTCTGCCTGGGCTCATTTGTTAAGTTTGATTTTCTTGTGGATTGATAGCCAAACCCAATCAATTCGCAGGGCCCCTGGCGCTTGCGTCCCGCCTGGTTTCGCGCCAGCAGTGCGCCTCAGGTTTTGAATCGCCCCGTTCACCCCTTAATATGTGCCGCATCATCTGCGGGGGGAGTCTCACCCTCTGTTAAACGAGAGCGCCAAGGTGTGGCGCTTTCCCGGCATCAACCTGACGAGGTACAGACATTGGCCATCATTCATCCCAAGGTCCGCGGTTTCATCTGCACCACGACTCACCCGAAGGGCTGCGAGCTCAACGTTCGTGATCAGATCGAAGCCACCCGTAAGCTGGGCGTGCGCGAGGATGGTCCGAAGAAGGTCCTGGTAATCGGTGCGTCCAGCGGCTACGGCCTGGCGGCGCGCATTACCGCAGCCTTTGGCTTCAAGGCCGACACACTCGGTGTGTTCTTCGAAAAGCCAGGCACCGAGACCAAGCCAGGCACCGCCGGCTGGTACAACGCCGCTGCCTTCGACAAGTTTGCCAAGGCCGACGGCCTGTACAGCAAGTCGATCAACGGTGACGCCTTCTCTGATGAAGCGCGGGCCAAGGTCATCGAGCTGATCAAGAACGACATGGGTGGCAAGGTTGACCTGGTCATCTATTCGCTGGCCTCGCCTGTGCGCAAACTGCCACAGACCGGCGAGCTGGTGCGTTCTGCGCTCAAGCCTATCGGCCAGCCGTACAAGTCGACCGCCATCGACACCAACAAGGACACCATCATCGAGGCCAGCATCGAGCCGGCCACCGAGCAGGAAATCGCTGATACCGTCACCGTCATGGGTGGCCAGGACTGGCAGCTGTGGATCGATGCCCTGGCCGGTGCCGACGTGTTGGCCGAAGGCGCCCGCACCGTGGCGTTCAGCTACATCGGCACCGAGATCACCTGGCCGATCTACTGGCACGGTGCGCTGGGCCAGGCCAAGCAGGACCTGGACGAAACCGCCCTGCGCCTGGACCAGAAGCTGGCCGGTGAAATCAAGGGTGGCGCCAACGTGGCCGTGCTCAAGTCGGTGGTAACCCAGGCAAGCTCGGCCATCCCGGTCATGCCGCTGTACCTGTCGATGGTGTTCAAGATCATGCAGGAGAAGGGTGTGCACGAAGGCACCCAGGACCAACTGGACCGCATGTTCCGCGACCGCCTGTACCGCACCGACGGTGCGCCGGCAGAGGTGGACGAAAAGGCGCGCCTGCGCCTGGACGACTGGGAACTGCGTGACGATGTGCAGGATGCCTGCAAAACCATGTGGCCACAGGTGACCACCGAGAACCTGTTCGAGCTGACCGACTACGCCGGTTACAAGAAGCAGTTCCTCAACCTGTTCGGCTTCGAGCGCGCTGACGTCAACTATGACGAAGACGTGGCAACCGATGTGAAGTTCGACTGCATCGAGCTGTAACCCGCTTCGGCCCGCCTTGGCGCCCTCGCAGCACAGTCACTGCGAAGGCCGCTAAGGCAGGGCCGGCCTGCTTCACGCTTTGCGCGTGAGGGGCTGCGCCGCAAAGGTGACGCCCGCCAGGCCATGTTTGATCAGTGCCCGGATGTTGCCGTGGTCGCTGCCTTCCGGGGTGGCTACTACGTCGCGGTAATGCTCGCCAAATGCCAGCAAGGCTTCCTGATCGCTCAACCCTTCCAGCAGTGCCAGGCCCAGCGTCTTGCAGGAGCCTTCGTTCTGCCCGGCTGCGCTCTGCAGGCCGCCGTTGTCGAATGCCTGGGGCTGGTAGTCATAGTGTTCGGCAACAAACGCCAGGGTGTCGGCGAAAGCGTGTTGGCCGCTGGCCAGGCGGGTGCGCAGGGTGTTCAGGTCAGTCACGGGGTTTTCCTTGTTCGAACGCCGCCTGTTGTTCGGCGCTGGCTTCTTTCTGGTAGTGGGCTTTCCATTCGGCGTAGGGCATGCCGTACACCACCTCGCGGGCATCATCCAGGCTCAGGTCAACCTGGCGCTCATCGGCTGCGGCCTTGTACCACTTGGACAGGCAGTTACGGCAGAAACCGGACAGGTTCATCAGGTCGATGTTCTGCACGTCGGTGCGTGCGCGCAGGTGTTCGACCAGGCGCCGGAAGGCGGCGGCTTCAAGTTCGAGCTGTTGCTGTGGGGTCATGGGGCTTCTCTCAGATCATGCGGTTCTTCAGGTGGCGGCCACCGTTGATGACCACCTGGCTGCCGGTGCTGTACTGGCTGGCCAGCAGGTACTTGACCGTTTCGATCAAGGGCCCGGCACCGGGTTCGAATTCCAGCAGGGCTTTTTTCAGGGTTTGCCGGCGGTAGTCGTCATCGCCGCCTTCCTTGAGCATCAGCAGCCCGGGCAGGATACCGTTCACGCGCACCGTGGGGGCGTACTTTTCAGCAAACGACAGCACCATGTTCTGCAGGGCGGCCTTGGTGGCGGCATAGCCGATGTGGCTCTTGCTGCCACGCGAGGAGGTTTCGTCGCAGACGTGAATGATGTCCGCCTTGCCCACCTTGGCCAGCAAATCGCCCAACGCCAGGTTGAGGTGGTAGGGCGCCTCCACGTGCAGGCGGAACATGGTTTCGAGGTGGTCCAGCCCGTCGTCAAGCCACAGCGATGCATTGTGAATGATGGCGCGCAGGCCGTCGTACTCGCTGTGCAGGTGCTGGATGAGCGCCTCGCGGTCGGCAGCCTGGCACAGGTCGGCCTGGAACTGCACGATGTTGGGGTGGGCCGCCTGGGGCAGGAGGCTGCGGCTGGCACTGACCACCAGGTGGCCGGCCTGCGCCAGTTCCACGGCCAGGGCCAGCCCGACACGCTGGCTGGCTCCGGTAATGAGGATGGGGCTATTCATGTTCGGGGCGGTCAACTTTGTCTGTCGTTGGTTGCCGCCCAGCATACCCGAACTGCCTGCCGTGTGCGTGGCCTGGCCTCAGCGGCTGCGCGAGGCCTGGGGCGCGGGCCGGGCCGGGGTGGGGGAGGCATGCAACCAGCCCGCCAGCAGGTGCGTCGACAAGGGGATGAACAGGTAGACCATCAACGGCGTCAGAGCCAGGGTGCTGAGGAAGATGCGCGGCACGATGCCCAGGCTGGCCAGCCAGTGGCCGAACACCAGGTTGAACGCCAGCGACACCGGGAAGAATGCCAGCCAGATGGCCACGGCCTGCTTCCAGCGCGGCGGTTTGCGCACCAGGCTGGTGCCGAACCAGTCGTCCAGGCCGCTGACGCGCGTCTCTCTGGGGCGCTCGAACAAACCGTTGCCGCGCTGCAGCCAGGCGCGTCGCGACGCGGAGTGCTCCCAGGCATTGAGGGTGGGCTCGTCGCTGAAGCGGAAGATAATCTGGAATTCGTCGCCATCGCTGGGCGGTGCGAGGATGCCGGAGCCCAGGTAGCCGGGGAATTCGGTGGCCAGTTGTTCGCCTTCGTGCAGCCAGGCCAGCAGCGCCTGGTAGCGGCCGTGAGCGGCACGGCGCGACACCATCAGGGTAACGGGTGGGGTAGACATCGTGTATCTCCAGACAACGGGGCTGGCGGGTAGCTGGCCCCTGGCTATGTCGACCGGGGTGGTGGGCGACACAGGCATGCATGCAAGAATTGGGCGCGGATTATCGCTGATGTGGCGGCGCTGGCAAGCATCGGCCGCCAGGCGGCTCGCATCATCGGTAGCGCAGGGGTCAGGCGGCTGGCTGCGTATGCAGCTCCGGGTGCACGCGGCTGTGGGCCTGGAGAATGTAGTCGCGCAGGCGCTCGATGTCCTCAGCGGCACTGCGGCCAAGGTGGTAAGCGGCTTTGGTGCCGTTTATCTGCCGCCGCTGCGTGCCTTTCAACTCGATGGGATCGATGTCGCCGGGGGCGAATTGAAGTTCAAACTGGTCGGGGGCTTCCGGCAGGCCGCGCAATTCCACCAGCACGCCCTTGAAGGAGATGTCGCACACCCACAGCCCGCTCGGTTGCCCATCGGCATTCAGCAGGGCGAGGGGTTGGTCCAGGGAAAGGCGCCACGGGCGTAGCCTGGGGCCATCTTCGTAGATTTCCGGTGCCCCCAGTTGCAGGTGCAGGGTATGAAACTCGTCTTCGATCACCTGCAGCGGAAAGCTGATCTGCTGGTTGTTGAAGTGTGCTTGCAGGGTCACCTGCTCGTCGGCCACCAGGCGCGTGAGCAAGTTCTGGACACGGCTGTCGCCATTGACCAGCAGGCTGGGCAAGGCATCGGCCACATCGAACTGCGGCGACTGCTGGACGTCCTGAATATAATCCAGTTCATCCTGAGTCAAGAGCACGTCTTCTTGCATGATGAAACTCGAAGGTGAGGGTTCTTCAACCCGATTGACTGCTTGTACACGCCTTGGTTCAGCCATAGCGCCCAGGTTTCGGACGAACGCGCTATTCACCCACCGCACGGCCTATCGAGTATGAAGGTGCAACGTGCAGGGGAGCATCCGGAAGAGAGGCGGCCTTTTGCCAGCGCCGGGTGCTAGTATCCTACGTTTTCACTCAGTTTCGGAATCCTCTCCCCGATGAAAGTCGCCATTATTTCCGGGTCGGTGTACGGCACCGCCGAAGAAGTCGCCCGTCACGCCGAGTCACTGTTGAAGGCTGCTGGCCTGCAGGCCTGGTACGCAGCCCGCAGCACCTTGCAGGATATCCAGGCGTTCGCCCCGGACGCCCTGCTGGCCGTGACCTCCACCACCGGCATGGGTGAGCTGCCGGACAACCTCATGCCCTTGTACAGCAGCATCCGCGACACCCTGCCAGCCGCGTGGCGCGGGCTGCCGGGCGCGGTGATAGCGCTGGGCGATTCCAGTTATGGCGATACCTACTGCGGCGGCGGCGAGCAGGTGCGCGAACTGTTTGCCGAGCTTGGCGTGCAGGAGGTGCAACCGATGTTGCGCCTGGATGCCAGCGAGACCGTAACCCCCGAAACCGATGCCGAGCCCTGGCTGGCCGACCTCGCTGGCGCGTTGAAGGCCTGATCGGCCCTTGTGCGTATCAGCCGTTGCCCGATACCAGGGCGGGGTATTCGCGCAACAAGGCCAGCCAGGCCTGCGCCGCCCGCGACAGGTGCGCCCCACGTCGCCAGATGAAGGCGATGTCCCAGCGCAGGTCTGAGGGTGAACACAGTGGCACCCGTACCACGCCAGGGCGCTCCAGCGCCCTGGCCACCACGCGGGGAAGCAGCACCACACCCTGGCCTGCCGCCACCAGGGCGGCGAGAAAGTCCGCCTGGCCGCTGCGCCCACCCTCCCTGGGCGTGAAGCCTTGTTGCTGGCAGGCCTTCAGCAGCCGGTCGTTGAGCACGAAGCTGCGCTGGTACAGCAGAAACGGTGTGTCGGCCAGTTGCCGCAACGTCACACTCTCAAGGCTGGCCAGCTCGTGGCTGGCCGGTAGCAGGGCGTCCAGTGGCTCGTTGCAGAAGGGTTGATACTCGAACCCCTGGTCGCTGGGGGTAAGGCTGCCGCCCAGCTCCAGTTCGCCTTCGCGCACGGCCTGCTCGACGCTAAGGCTGCCACCCTCGAGCAACTGAATGGCGATGTTCGGGTAGCGCCGCCGGTATTCGGCAAACAAGCCCGCGAACAGGGCGTCGCTGCCCAACATCGGCAAGCCCAGGCGCAACTCGCCACGCCCCATCTGGTTGAGCGCGTCCAGTTCGTCCAGCAGAGCCTGGCGCTGGCGCAGCAAGGCTTCGCCACGCTCCAGCACCACGCGCCCGGCGCTGGTCAGGTGCAGTTGCGAGGCCTGGCGTTCCAGCAACGGCTGGCCCACATCTTGCTCCAATTGGGCAACCTGCTTGCTGACCGCAGATTGGCTGATATGCAGCGCCTGGGCGGCATGGGTGAACCCGCCGCAGCGCACCACTTCGATGAAGCTTCGCAGTTGTTTGAATTCCATCTCTCTCGATTCCTTTATGGAATGGCTTCAAGTCTAACAATTCGCTTTTGGCCTAGGGAGGCAGTTTTTACAATGGCAGGCCTGTCGAGGACTAACAGCATGAATACCGCTTTACTGAAAAAGACGTTGCGCCTGCTGGCGGAAATGGCCGTGATTGGGGCCCTGTTCCTGCTAGGTGGCAAGCTGGCTGCGTGGCTAGGCTGGCCTATACCCGGTGGCGTCATGGGCTTGGCGCTGCTGTTGCTGCTGTTCGCCTGCGGCGTGCTCAAGCCCGCCATGCTGCAACTGGGCGCTGGCTGGCTGATGGCTGAGATGCTGCTGTTTTTCATCCCCGCCTTGATGAGCCTGCTGGATTATGGCGCCCTGGTGCGCGACGAGGGCTGGCGCATCCTGCTGGTGATCGCGCTGAGTACCTTGGTGGTCATGGTGGTGACCGCCCTGACCGTTGAATGGGTCTGCCGCTGGAGCCTGCACCGTGAGCCTTGAACCGATGCCGCTGTTCTGGCTGCTGCTCACCTTGCTGGCGTACCTGGGCAGCCGCTGGCTGTATCGGCGCAGCGGGCGCTACCTGTTGTCGCCATTGATACTGGTGCCCGTGCTGCTTCTGGCGGTGGCCATCCCCTTGCACACGGCCTATGCCGAATATGCCCGCAATACCCATTGGCTGATGGGTGTGCTGGGCCCTGTGACCGTGGCGTTCGCCGTCCCGATCTGGCAACAGCGCGCCCTGCTGGCGCGGCACTGGCCTGCACTGTTGATCGGCATGGTGGTGGGCAGCAGTGCCTCCATTGCCAGCTCCTGGGGGCTGGCTCATCTGTTGGCGCTGGACACTGCCACCAGCCTGTCGCTGGTTCCGCGGTCGATTACTACGCCGTTCGCCATGCCCCTGGCGCAAGACCTGGGCGGTGTGCCAGAGCTGACCGCAGTGTTCGTGATGTTCACCGGCGTGCTCGGTGCCCTGTTCGGGGGTGTGCTGCTGCGCTGGTTGCCCCTGCGCACGCCGCTGGCCCGCGGTGCCCTGTTTGGCGTGGGGGCCCATGGTGCAGGGGTGAGCAGGGCGCAGGAAGTGGGCAGCGAAGAGGGTTCGGTGGCCGGCCTGGTGATGGTGCTGACCGGGCTGTTGAACCTGTGCGCCGCGCCCTTGCTGGCGCTGTTGCTCTGACCGTTCGTGCCACTGACTCGCTCAGTCATCAAGCTGGCTGGCAACGCAAGTTCCAGGCGCAGGGCGGCTGGCTAGACTCAGCCTCGATCAGAGAGCACATGTAAGTGCCGAGGTGACATGCAATGACCGCAGCCTTGCCCTATCACGTTGACTAACCGGGTTCCTTCCGATGCCTATGGCCGAAATTCCATTGTGCGTCTGGCGTACCCGGGGACAGAGTTTCACTTTCCGGGGCCAGAGCATCCGCTACTGGACCGCAGGGCAAGGAGCGCCCCTGCTTTTGTTACACGGTTTTCCCACGGCCAGTTGGGACTGGCACTACCTGTGGGGGCCATTGTCGCAGCGCTTTCGGGTGATTGCCTGCGACATGCTGGGTTTCGGCGACTCGGCCAAACCCGTTGACCACGGCTACACCCTGGTGCACCAGGCTGACCTGCAACAGGCCCTGCTCGATCACCTGCATATGGAGCAGCCTGTGCACCTGCTGGCCCATGACTACGGCGGCAGTGTCGCTCAGGAACTGCTGGCCCGGCACCGCGAGCAGCGTGCCAACATTGCCAGCTGCGTCTTCCTCAACAGCGGGTTGTTCCCGGAGCATGCGCGCCTGTTGCTGTTGCAGAAACTGCTGCTGAGCCGGGTGGGCTGGCTGGTGGCGCGCTCATTCGGGCGTGATGATCTAGTGCGCAACATGACGCGGGTATACGGCCCCTGCACCCACCCGAGCGAGAGTGCCCTGGATGATATGTGGAGCCTGGTGGCGGCCAACCGGGGTACGCGCATTCTGCACAAGCTGGCGAATTATGTACCAGAGGCCAGGGCGTACCGTGATCGCTGGGTGCATGCGCTGCAGGGTGCCAACGTGCAGCTGCGCCTCATCAATGGTGCGGCCGACCCGCTGTGTGGCGCCCATATGGCTGAACGCTACCGGCAGCTGGTGCCCGATGCCGACGTGGTGCTGCTTCAAGGCATAGGCCATTACCCTCATAACGAGGCACCGGTGCAGGTGCTGCGTCATTACCTTGCATTTCGCGAGCAGATAGCCCGCTGCACCCTTCAGCAGGTGGCATGGTCCTAGGGCGATGCCTGGTCGACAGCCTGTGGACAGGCAAAAAAAAACCGCTGCAAACCGCAGCGGTCAATCGAGACGTCAGATCAAGGAGCTTCAAAATCAACGTCGTTCCGGCACGCCTGAAAAGCGGGGGGAAAGCCCATCAGGCCGGCCAGTGGTTCAAGAATAAGCACTTGATCCGCCGAGAAAAATAGCCACTTGTGACATTCACCTTTACATCAGGGGCAACAGTGCAGCCGGCCCTCAGGCTTCAGTGGCATGCCCCATGCGCCAGCTCACCTCGCGTGCGGCCGCCAGCAACTGCCGGGCGGCTGGCCCGTGCTCGTCGGCATGGAACATCGAGGTAGGCCCCACCACCGTCATCACCGCTGCAATCTGCCCCATGGCGTTGAATACCGGTGCAGACAAAGCATCCACCCCTGGCATCAGCAAACCGTGCACGTGGTGCAGGCCCCGCTCACGGATCCCCGCCAGCAACGCGTGGTAGTGCTCGGCGCCCTGCTGCAGGGTCGCAAGTTCTCGTTCAAGCAATTCGGCCGTTTCGCGCTCGGGAAGGTGGGCAGCGAACACCAGCCCGGTGGACGAAGTAAGCAGCGGCAGCACCGAGCCGATCTGCGTGACCACGGTAACCGCCCGCACCGCCGGTTCGATGCTGATCACGGTGGCGCCCTGGTTGCCCCATACCGCAATGAAGCAGCTCTCGTTCAGCGCGTCACGCAGCTGCGACAGCGGGAGGGAGGCGATCTTCAGCACGTCGATGCTGCCCAGCGCCGCCAGGCCCACACGCAAGGCCTCACGGCCCAGGCCGTAGTGGTTGGTGGCGGCATCCTGCTCGGCGAAGCCACTGGCAATCAAGGCCTGCAGGTACCGGTGCACCTTGCTCGCGGGCATCTGCACATGTTCGGCGAGGCGTGACAACGACGTGGAAGGGGACAGCTGCGCCAGGGCTTTGAGGATGTCGGTACCCACCTCCGCCGAGCGGACTTTCTGCTTGCCATTGTCGGTGGAGGTGCTGGCACGGGCCATGGGTGTCGTCTTCTGCAGTCTTCAGTCGGGCCTTTATAGCTTGACGCCAGGCACGGGGCAAATTACGTTATCCGTAATCTGATTACGATAATAACAATGCAGACCTGCTGGCGGCTTCACGGCCCTGCCGGCAACTGCCCGAACAGGCTCTGCCAGAGCCGGAGGCACCGATGGACCGCGAGCTGTCACCCGACCTTCACTACTTGAGTGGCTTTGGCAACGAGTTCGCCAGCGAAGCGCTGCCGGGTGCCCTGCCGGTGGGGCAGAACTCACCGCAAAAGGCCCCCTATGGGCTGTATGCCGAGTTGCTGTCGGGTACCGCCTTCACCATGGCCCGCAGCGAGCTGCGCCGTACCTGGCTGTACCGCATTCGCCCTTCGGCGCTGCACCCTCGCTTCGAGCGCCTGGCCCGTCAGCCGCTGGCCACGCCACTGGGGGCTGTCACCCCCAACCGCCTGCGCTGGAACCCGCAGCCTATCCCCGCAGAGCCGACTGACTTCATCGAAGGCTGGCTGCCGATGGTGGCCAACGCGCCCGCCGACAAACCGGCGGGTGTGAGCGTGCACGTCTACCGTGTCAACCGTTCGATGCAGCGCGTGTTCTTCAATGCGGACGGCGAACTGCTGCTGGTGCCCGAGCAGGGCCGCCTGCGCATCGCCACCGAGCTGGGCGTGATGCAGGTAGAGCCGCTGGAGATTGCAGTGATCCCCCGGGGCATGAAGTTTCGGGTGGAACTGCTGGACGGCCAGGCCCGGGGCTACATTGCCGAAAACCATGGGGCGCCCCTGCGCCTGCCCGACCTTGGGCCAATTGGCAGCAATGGCCTGGCCAACCCCCGGGATTTCCTCACCCCGGTGGCGCATTACGAAGCGCTGGAGGGGCCGGTGCAACTGGTGCAGAAGTTTCTGGGCGAGCACTGGGCTTGCGAGCTTCAGCATTCCCCGCTGGACGTGGTGGCCTGGCATGGCAGCAACGTCCCTTACAAATATGACCTGCGCCGCTTCAACACCCTGGGCACGGTCAGCTTCGACCACCCCGACCCGTCCATCTTCACTGTGCTCACCTCGCCGAGCAGCGTGCACGGCTTGGCCAACATGGACTTCGTGATCTTCCCGCCGCGCTGGATGGTGGCCGAAAACACCTTCCGGCCACCGTGGTTCCACCGCAACCTGATGAACGAATTCATGGGCCTGATCGCCGGTGCCTACGATGCCAAGGCCGAGGGTTTCCTGCCCGGGGGGGCTTCGCTGCATGGGGTGATGAGCGCCCATGGCCCGGATGCCGACACTTGCAGCAAGGCCATCGCTGCCGACCTGGCGCCGCACAAGATCGACAGCACCATGGCCTTCATGTTCGAGACCAGCCAGGTGCTGCGCCCGAGTCAGCAGGCCTTGGCATCCCCACACTTGCAGGCCGACTACGACAGTTGCTGGGCCACCTTGCCCAGCACGTTCAACCCGAACCGGAGATAAGCATGAACCACACCGTCATGGCCCGCAGCTGGGTCGAGCACGCCAACGGGCACGCAGACTTCCCGTTGCAGAACCTGCCGCTGGGCATTTTCAGCCGGCCGGGTGAGGCGAGGCGCTGCGGCGTAGCCATCGGCGATGCCATCCTGGACCTGCAAGCGGTACTTGCTGCGGGCCTTTTCCATGGCCAGGCCAAGGCTGCCGCCGAGGCGACGGCGGGTGGCACCCTGAATGCCTTCTTTGCACTGGGCCGCAACGCGCGGGTGGCCTTGCGCGGTCGACTGTTGGAACTGCTGGGCGAGCACAGCGAGCACCAGGCAGCGTTGAAGCCGGCGCTTTACCCTGCCAATGAGTGCCAGCTGCACGTACCAGCGCAGATCGGCGATTACACCGACTTCTACGTGGGCATCGAACATGCCACCAATGTGGGCAAGCTGTTCCGCCCCGACAGCCCGCTGTTGCCCAACTACAAGTACGTGCCCATCGGTTACCACGGCCGCGCCTCCACCATTCGCCCGTCTGGCACCGACGTGCGCCGGCCCAAGGGCCAGACGCTGCCCGCCGGGCACAGCGAACCCCGTTTTGGCCCCTGTGCACGGCTGGATTACGAACTGGAGCTGGGCATCTGGATTGGCCAGGGCAACGACATCGGCCAGGCGATCCCCATCGACGAGGCGGGGGAGCACATCGCCGGCCTGTGCCTGCTCAACGACTGGTCGGCACGGGATATCCAGGCCTGGGAGTACCAGCCGCTGGGGCCGTTCCTGTCCAAGAGCTTTGTCACCAGCATTTCGCCTTGGGTGGTAACGGCCGAAGCGCTGGAGCCGTTCCGCTGCGCACAGCCCGCCCGCCCGCAAGGTGACCCGCAACCGCTGCCGTATCTGCTCGGCGCCCAGGACCAGGCTGCCGGTGCATTCGACATCGAGCTGGAAGTGCTGCTGCTCACCGAGCGCATGCGCAACGAAGGCCAGGCTCCTCATCGCCTGACCCTGAGCAATACCCGCAGCATGTACTGGACAGCCGCGCAGCTGGTGGCCCATCACAGCGTGAACGGTTGCCAGTTGCAGCCGGGCGACCTGTTTGGTTCGGGCACGCTGTCGGGGCCGACGGCAGGTTCGTACGGCAGCCTTCTGGAAATCACCGAAGGTGGCAAACAGGCGGTGGAGCTGGCCAAAGGTGAGGTCCGCACGTTCCTTGAGGACGGTGACGAGATCATCCTGCGTGCGCGCTGCCGGCGCGAGGGTTCGGCCAGTATCGGTTTCGGCGAATGCCGCGGCACGGTCGTCGCAGCCAACTGAGGGGCAGAGGCATGGAGCTGTATACCTACTACCGTTCCACCTCGTCCTACCGGGTACGCATCGCGCTGGGGCTCAAGGGGCTGGGCTGGCAGGCGGTGCCGGTCAACCTGTTGCAGGGCCAGCAGCGGGGCGCCGGGTACCTTGCGCTCAACCCGCAGGGGCGGGTGCCGGCGCTGCGCACCGATCAGGGTGAGCTGCTGGTACAGTCGCCTGCAATCCTCGAATACCTGGAGGAAGCCTACCCCGATCCCGCGTTGCTCCCGGCTGATGCTGCGGCGCGCGCCAGGGTGCGTGGGGTGGCCGCAATCATCGGCTGCGATGTTCATCCGCTGCACAACGTTGCTGTGCTCAACCGGCTGCGCGAGGCCGGGCACGGGGAGGTTCAGGTCAACCAGTGGGTTGGGCATTGGGTCACTCAGGGCCTGGCTGCCGTCGAGCAACTGATCAGTGATCACGGCTACTGCTTCGGGGCCGCACCGGGTATGGCGGATGTGTACCTGATTCCGCAGCTTTATGCGGCCGAACGCTTTGCTGTTGACCTGGCGCGGTATCCGCGTATCCGTCGGGTGGCTGCGCTGGCCGGGCAGCATCCGGCATTTCAACAGGCACACCCGTCGCGCCAGCCTGATGCCCCTGTCTAGTGGATGGAGCGCTTGCCGCTGGGCAGCTGAGCCAGGCGTTTGCTGAGCGTCAATTGCTGAACGGGGTCCTCGGTCAGCAGCATGGCCCGTTCAAGATCGAAGCGTTCGGCTTGCGGGCAATCGAGTACCTGGTACAAATTGGCCCGGGCAAGGTAATCGCCCACCTGCACCGGCCCCATTTGCATCACCCGCTCGGCATCGATCAACGCCGCCAGTGGAGCATCGTTGCTGGCGTGCAGTTGCCGCAGGTTGCGTGACAGGCGTTGCAGCATCTGCATCGGGCTGGCCACCAGCAGGTGCTCACCCGACAGCGTCACGCCGGGGCCGTATTGGCGTATCAACAGCTCACGGCAGTCGTTGGGGTACAGGCGTCTGCCGCCGCAGGGGTCGAGCAGGTGGTCGGCGCCAGGCACCCGCAGCAGAAAATGCCCAGGGAAGCTCACCCCTTCCAGCGGAATGGACAAGCGCTGGGCAAGCTCCAGGGCAAGCAGGGCCAAAGTAAGGGGTTGGCCCCTGCGGCGCTGCAGTACCTGGTTCATCAGGGCGGCATGGGGGCGCAGCGGCAGGTACTCATCCTGCTGGAAGCCAAGGGCAGCGAGCTGACGCAACAAGGGCTGGGCCAGTTCGTTGACGGGCAGCATCGGCAAATGGCTGCTGATTTCAAATTGCAGGCCTTGCACTGTGGCCAGGCCAGCGCCCGGCTCGACGCCGGGGTCATGCTCGGCGGCAATCCACAGGGCGGCTTCCAGCAGGGCGACCGGTTGGCGGTCGAGGCAGGCCAGGCAGGCTTGACGTGGCTTCATGGGCTTCTCCACACACGCTTGAGTATTGGCCGCACGGAGGGTTTAGTCCAGTGGTCCGGTGAGCGGGCGGGTGCGCTGCAGGTGCCTATACTGACTGCAGCACTTCATGGGGGCCAGGCCGATGTTCGCGCTGATGCAAAGCACCCGTACCCAGTCACTGCACCTGTTCAATGACCCACAGACAGGCCTGAAAGCCGTGGTCGCCATCCACAACGAGCGGCTGGGCCCTGCCATGGGTGGTTGCCGCTACCTGCCCTATGCCGATGATGAAAGTGCCATGACCGACGCCATCGCCCTGGCCCAGGGCATGAGCTACAAGGCCGCGCTGGCAGGGCTCCCCTTGGGGGGCGGCAAGGCCGTGGTCATGCGCAACCCCCACGTGGAAAACCGCGCCGCCTTGTTCCAGGCGCTTGGCCGCTTCATCGATACCTTGCAGGGGCGCTTCGTGGTTGCCGTGGACAGCGGCACGTCCACCCTCGACATGGACTGCATCGCCCAAGGCACCCCCCACGTCACCAGCACCACCGCCTGTGGCGACCCGTCGCCCCACGCAGCGCTCGGCGTATTTGCCGGGCTCCGGGCCACCTCCTATGCACGGCTGGGCAGCTGCAACCTCGAAGGGCTGCGCGTGGCGATACAGGGGTTGGGCAATGTGGGCTATGCCTTGGCGGAACAGCTGCATGCTGCAGGTGCCGAACTGCTGGTGAGCGACCTGGACCCGGGCCGTGTGCGCCTGGCGGTGGAGCAGCTTGATGCGCACCCTGTGGCCCATGATGCATTGGCCAGCACCCCGTGCGACATCTTCGCCCCCTGCGCGGTGGGGCCGGTGCTGAACGGGCACAGCGTGATGCAACTGCGGTGCGCGGCGGTGGCGGGGGCGGCAAACAATCAGCTGACCAACCTGCAGGTGGCTGACCAGCTTGAAGCCCGCGGCATCCTGTACGCGCCGGATTATGTCATCAATGCCGGGGGGCTGATCCATGTGGCCCTCACCCATGCAGGCGAGAGCAGCGCGGCTATTGCTGCGCATATTGCGCGCATACCTGCACGCCTCACCGAAGTGTTCGGCCATGCCCAGGCCGAAAAGCGCTCGCCTGCACGGGTTGCGCAAACGCTGGCGGAGCGTTTGCTGTATACCTGACGCCGTGTTGGCCTGCCCCTGCAATGGAGGGCAAAGCCTGGCTTATTCGGCGGCGCTGCCTTCGAGCAGTTCTGCCAGTGCATCAGGCTGGCTCTTGAAAGCACGGGCGAATACGTCACGGTTTTTCGCCATGTAGATGCCGGCTTCTTCCACCTGCTGTTCAGTCAGCGACGGCACGGCCTTGTGCAGCACCTCGGCCAGGCGCTCCGCCAGTTCGAGCATCTTGTCGTGACGGTCTGCTTCGGCCTTATCCATGAACAAGCGCTCCGGGTCGCGGCTGCTGCGGTACACCACTTCGACGGCCATTCATCACCTCTATGCCTTTATGCTGGTTTACTGTATCTATATACAGTAATGGCATTGCTTGCATCGCGCAAGCCCGTTCTTCACAGGCGCCCAGGCGTGCCCTGCGGCATTCAGCCGCCTTCCAAGGCAAGGGCCTGGCCCTTTAACTGCATGGCACAAGCGTCACACCGGTGACGCATCATCCTTCAAGACGTATCGGGGAATGGAACATCGTGAACATCAAATGGGCAGAAAAACTGCGCAAGGGCCTGCATGGTTCGGCCGACTCGCTGGGCAACCTGTGCGTGGAGGCGTTCCATTACCTGGCCCTGTTCGGCATTGGTGCGATCACGGCCTACGCCGCCGTGGTGACCTTTCTGGACATGCTGGGCAAGGGCGGCATCAGTGTCGATGACATCCTGTTGCTGTTCATCTACCTGGAGCTTGGGGCGATGGTGGGGATCTATTTCAAGACCAACCACATGCCCATTCGCTTTCTGCTCTACGTAGCCATCACCGCGCTCACCCGCTTGCTGATCGGCGACGTGTCGCACCACAAGGCGCCGGACGTGGGGCTGCTGTACCTGTGCGGGGGCATTTTGTTGCTGGCGTTTTCCATCCTGGTGGTGCGCTACGCGTCGTACCGCTACCCGTCCACCAAGGTGCTGGATGCCAACGGCCGCAATGTGGAGGAGGGCAAGTAGCCCTCAGTTGGCAACTACGTGGCGCTGTTGGGCAGCCCCGTCGCGGGTCAGTGCGGCCAACACCTGCATCGGGTTCTGGCTGCGGTCGATGGCCAGGCCCAGGCGAATGCTGTCGATGACGCGCTGCAGGCGTACCGGGTCGTTGCGCTGTGCCTTGCTGATCAGCCGCTTGGCCGCCACGCCCGAGTCGTCGGACAGGGTCAGCATGATGCTGCCATCAAGCGCCTCGATGCTCAGGTTGACCCGGAACTGCGGGCTGAATGCGTCGTTGATACTGGCAAATGGGTTGGTCATGGGCGTGCTTCTGCAACGGGACAATGCAGAAATTGACTGGTGGGGAAGGGGGCGGGTTCAGGACCGTTTATCGGTACCTGTAAAAAAACAATGCAGTGTCATCAGGTTGTAAGGGGGCCACTGGGCGGCCCCCTCACATTCACACCATCAGGCTTCCGGGTCGGCTAGCTCCAGCGTGCCGCGCTTGCTGCGCAGTTTGCCGTAAAAATGTTCCAGGGCGTGGCTGAGCTTGGTGGCTGCGCCGTCGACTGCCTGGTCGACCGAAGTGGCAGTGTGGGTCACGGAAATCGGCTGGTGGCCTTTGGGGCGAGCTTCCATCTGGCAGCGTTTGTCATGCGGTCCGGGCTTGGCGCCGTTCTCGTCGCGCAGGTGGACCTCGATGCGGGTGAGGTCTTCTTCGTAACGTTCCAGCGAGGTTTGCAATGTGCTGCGTACCCACTGGTCGAGCCGGGCGTTGCTTTCGAAATGGTTGCTGCTGTTGACCTGGATTTGCATGATTCAATCCTTATTCAGCTTGCTCGCATGGAGGCGCGCCTAGGTCCTTGAGACCCCTGGAATTTTTGCGCCTCTTGACTCTAAGGTCAGGCAACTGGATGACGAATTCAAGCCCTTTGGCAAAATAAATTTCTTGTTGCAAAGTACACTGCTGTCATCCACCTGGCCTCACCGTTCGCCCGTCTGGCTTCAGAATTCAACCGACGTCTGTACATACAAGGTGCGGGGTTCGCCCACGTACTTGCCCTTGTTGTTGTCGTCATAGGAGCGCGTGTAGTACTCGCGGTTGAACAGGTTTTTCACCCCCACTGCCACCTTGAGGTTGGCCAGCTGCGCGCCAAAATCGTAGCCGGCGCGGGTGCTCACCACCCCGTAACCCGGGATGCGGCCGGTGCTGCCGTCGGCGCTTTCAGGGCCGGTGTTGGCGTTGTCGGCGTACTGCGCGCTCTGGAAGCTGCCGTCCAGGTTCAGCTGCCAGGGCCCCTGGGTGTAGCCCACGCCCAGGTTGCCTTTGTGCCGAGACGAGAACGGCACCTGGTTGCCCTTGTTCGGCCCGTCCTCGCGAATGGTGGCGTCGACGAAAGCGTAGCTGGCATGCACGTCGAAGCCGGTCAGCGCCGGGCTCAGGCCGTCAAGGGCATAGCGGACGCTGGTTTCGATGCCCTGGTGACGGGTTTCACCACGGGCGATCACCGAATCATTGGTCTGGTTGCTTTCGTACTGGTTGTCGAAATTGATCAGGAACGCGCCGATCTCAGCCTGCAGGTCGCCGCTGTCGTAGCGGGTACCCACCTCCCAGGTGCGGGCTTTCTCTGGCTTGACCTCGCCACTGTTGACCCGGTTCGGCATCTGGCTGTACTGCACGCTGCCGAACGAGCCTTCGGTGTTGGCGTAAAGGTTCCAGGCGTCGGTCAGGTGGTACATCACGTTCAGCGCCGGCAAGGCGGTGTTGTAGCTGCCTTGGTAGCGTTGGCCGCTGAGGTTGTTGTTCTGGGCCGAATCGATCATTTCGTAGCGGATGCCCGGGGTGATGGTCCAGCGGCCGATGTCGATGCGGTCGTCCAGGTACAGGGCGTGGGCCTCGGTGCTGCCACGGGTGTCGCGGTCGTTGCGGCTGGCGGTGCTGGGCAGCCTGCCGTTTACCGGTTCACGGTAGCGCAGCTCGTGGCCGGCCTCGTTCACGTAGCGGTAGCCAATGCCCACCTCATGCCAGCTGTCGCCCAGCGCCAGGCCCTGGGAAAAACGCGTTTCGATACCGCGCACCCAGTACTCGCGAGGCGACAGCGAAACGAAATTTCCTTGGTCCAGGTAGCCGCTGCGCAGGGTGTTGGTAAAGAAGCTGTTGATGCTGAACTGGCGGTCGTCCTGCTTGTAGTCATACCCTGCGTTGACCAGGGTGCGACGCCCCCAGAAGCGGTCTTTCAGGCGCGTCGACTGGTAAGGGTCGGCGTCGAAGGCTGCCTTGCTCAGGCCGCCCGGCATGTCGGCCTCGCCCTCGTAGTACTGCGCCATTGCATGCAGGCTGTTGGCTTCATCCAGTTGCAGTTTGCCTTTGACGATCAGGTCGTCAATCTGCGTGTCGCTGTGTTCACGCCAGTCGCCACCCCGGGTGCCGGAGTACAGCAGGGCACCGCCCAGGCCGTTGTCGTTGGTGCCACCGACCAGCAGGTTGGCCGTGTTCTTGAAGCCGTCGTGGCTGGACGAGGGGCTGATCTGGTTCTGCATGGCCGCCTTGAACGTGGCCTGCTCTGGGATCGCGCGGGTAACGAAGTTGACGATGCCCCCGACGTTCTGCGGGCCATAGCGCACGGCCCCGCCACCGCGTACTACGTCCACGGCGTCCATGTTGCCCATGCTCAAGGGCGCGAGCGACAGTTGCGGCTGGCCATAGGGCGCGAAAGGCACCGGGATGCCGTCCATCAGCACGGTCGAGCGCGACGCCAGGCGCGGGTTCAGGCCGCGGATGCCGAAGTTCAGTGCCAGGTCGTGGCTGCCAGTGCCGTTGTTGTCCGGTGCGTTCACGCCGGGCATACGGTTGAGCACCTCACGGGCCGTGGTGGCGCCGCTGCGTTCGAAGTCCTCGCGGCGTACCACATCCCGGGCGCCTGGGTGTTCGAACACATTGTCCTGGCGGGCATCGGCCAGCCAGTCACCCACCACCGTCGAAGCGCCCAGCTCCAGGGGTGCGTTGGCGGTGGTGGTGGCGACCGGTTGCAGGCTGAAGGCGTTGTCGGCCTCCTGGTGGGCCTGCAGGCCGCTGCCGCGCAGCAGCGCGTCGAGCCCCTGGCGCATGTCGTACTCGCCTTGCAGGCCTTGCGTGCGCAGGCCAGCGGTCACGTGCGAGCCAAACGAAATCAGCGCGCCACTCTCGCGGCCGAACTGATTGAGGGCTTCTTCGAGTGCACCGGGGGCGATGTGGTAGCTACGGTTTTCGGCCTGGGCGGCGGGCACGGCCAGGCCAAGGGTGGTGGCCAGCAGCATGGCGTGAACGAGTGGGCGAGGGCGCAGCAGCATGGGGCGGGTCCTGAAAAGAGTGGAGTTGCCATGTCTGTCACGCGAGGTTGGGAAAATGGCTCACTGCATGGGGGATTTTTTTGCGGCTGCTGTGCAGCCAACAGGGCACGACCGGCTTCAGCCGAGGGCAGGCTCCACTTTGACCCAGTAGCGGGTAAACCGGCGCACCCGCACAGGCAGCGCCACCTCGAGCATGTCGAGGATGCGCTCGCTGTCATTCAACGGGTAACTGCCCGACAGGCGCAGGTCTGCAACCCGGTCACTACAGCCCAGTTGGCCATGGCGATAGCGGCCCAGCTCAGCAAGGAAGTCTGCCAGGCGCATCTGCGAGGCAACCAGCATGCCTTCCACCCATGCCCCGACATTGCGGTCGAGTACGGTCTGCCCGTGCCAGGCGCCACTGAAGCGCGCCTGTTGCCCGGCCACCAGCCGCTGGCCGTCGGCATCCGCCGCGCCATCGAACACGGCCACCTGGCTGTAGCCTTGGAACTGGCGCACGTTGTAGCGCCCGCTGTCCAGGCGAAGGTCGCCTTCGGCGGTACGCAACAGCAATGGCCGCGCCTGCCTGGCCACCTGCAACGCCAGCTCGCCCTCCAGCAGCCGCACCCGTCGCTGCTGCAGGTCGATCTGCACATCGGCAGCGCTGCCGGTATTGAGCTGCAAAACACTGCCATCGGCCAGCGGCAGGCGCCGGCGCTGGCCCACCGGGCTGCGGTAGTCCGCCATCAGGCCCGGCAACGGGTTGTGCTGCTGCAGGCCCAGGCCGGTGGCGCTGGCCAGCGCCGCCAGTAGCAGGGCTTTCATGGCCCGGCGCCTGGCGGGCGAAGGCGGCGCCTGCAGGGTGGCGTGCAGCACCGGGGCCGCAACGCTACGCATGCGCTGGTTGACCCGCTGGATATGTGCCCAGGCCCGCTGATGTTCCACGTCTGCCAGCAACCAGCACTCCAGTGCCCGCTGCTGTGACAGGTCGAATGCGTCGCCCTGGGACTCCACCAGCCAGTGCACGGCCTGTTCAGCCACCTGCCGGGAAAATGTCGGGTTCACAGGGCAAAGTAGCAGCGCATCGCCGCTTTGCTCAGGTAGCGTTTGACCGTGGCCAGGGAAATGCCCAGCTTGCGGGCAATCTCGCCCTGGCCCAGGCCATCGACCTGCGCCAGCAGGAATGCCTGCCGCACCAGCGGCGCCAGGCCGTCCAGCAGGCGGTCGAGCTCAAGCAGGGTGTCGAAAATGATCGCCTTGTGCTCTTCGCTCGGCGCTACCGCTTCAGGCACCTGCGCCAGTGCCTGCAGGTAGGCACGTTCGAGTTCCTGGCGGCGGTAGTGGTTGCACAGTACCCGCTTGGCCACGGTAGTGAGGAATGCCCGTGGCTCGGCCAGTTGCGGTGCTTCACGCGCCTGCAGCAGCCGCACATAGGTGTCCTGCGCCAGGTCGGCGGCGCTGTGCGGGCAGCCCAGGCGGCGGCGCAACCAGGCTGTGAGCCAGCTGTGGTGGGCGTTGTACAGGCCTTCGACGGTGGATGTGAGCGCGCTTGGCACCGGGATACCTCGGCGCCGATGGCGCAACTGGTAGTAATAATTGTTCGCATTATATTTGTGCTGCAACAGCGGTGCAATCCGTTGCCGTGCACAGCGGCCGGCGAGGGCCGACAAACGAGCTTTGCTTATGAGAATTCAAATCATTATTATTGCTCACCCGCTAACACCCGGACCCTCGCCATGACGCGCAAAACCGCCGGCATCACGCTCAGCTACCGCCTGGCCGTGGCTTCCCGCAGCCTGGCTGCGCTGCTCGGGGGTTATGCGTTGGCATCCGTGGCCAGCGTTTGTATCGCCTTGCTGGCACCCCTCGCCGCGGTCGATGCCACGCTGGTCGGGCTGATGCTGTCGTTCGTGTTCTACGTGCTGGCCTTCATCTGGTGCTTCGCCTGCCGCACGGCCTGGCAGGCCTGGCTGGGGGTGCTGGCGCCGGGTGTATTGATGGGTGTGCTGAGCGCCCTTGCCTACGGGATGAAAACCCCATGAAAGAAGGTTTCCGCCAGGCCATGGCCTGGTTGCACACCTGGACAGGCCTGCTGTTCGGCTGGCTGCTGTTTGCCATCTTCCTCACCGGCACCCTGACGTATTTCAAAGACGAAATCACTCACTGGACCCAGCCGGAAATCCGCAGCCATGCCGTGGAACCCGCCCGTGCCCTGGACATGGCCCAACGCTACCTGCAGGCAAACGCCGCACAGTCGAGCACCTGGTTCATCCGCATGCCCAGCGACCGCGAAGCGGCCCTGAGTGTGGGCTACCGCGACCCCAACGGCGGGCGGCGCGGCTTCGTCAGCAAGACCCTCGATACCCAGACCGGCCAGCCCGTCGAGGCCCGCGACAGCCGGGGAGGCGAGTTCTTCTACCGCTTCCATTTCCAGTTGCAGATGCCGCACCCGTTTGGCCGCTGGCTGTCGACCTTCTGCGCCCTGATCATGCTGCTGGGCCTGGTCACCGGCATCATTACCCACAAGAAGATCTTCAAGGAGTTCTTCACCTTCCGCCCAGGCAAAGGCCAGCGCTCGTGGTTGGACGGGCATAACGCCATTGGTGTGCTGGTGCTGCCGTTCCACCTGATGATCAGCTACAGCAGCCTGGTGCTGTTCATGTACCTGGTGATGCCAGCGGGCATCACGGCCCACTACGGCAACGACACCGAAAAGTACTTCAATGACCTGTTCGGTGGCGATGAAACACCGGCCGCCGCCCAGGTTGCCGCGCCGCTCACCCCGCTGCCTGCCCTGTACGCCAAGATGCAGGCGCTGCAGCCGGGTACCCGGGTGGGCAACATTCGCGTGGAAAACCCGGGCGACAGCAATGCCCGGGTCACCTTGTCCCAATCGGCAGCTGACCATGTCGCCTACCGGCGCAGCGCCAACTGGACCTTCGACGGCGCCAGTGGCGCGCTGCTGGGCCAGGGCAAGCCTGAGAGCGGGGCGATGATGACTGCGTTCAGCTTTGCCGGGCTGCACATGGGCAACTTCGCCGGCCCGTGGCTGCGCTGGCTGTACTTCTTCTTCGGCCTGGCCGGCACGGCAGTGATCGGCACCGGGTTGGTGATGTGGCTGGGCAAGCGCCAGCTCAAGCACGCCAAAAGCCCGCACTTACCCATGGAATTACGGCTGGTGGAGGTGCTCAACATCGCCAGCATGAGTGGCCTGCTGCTGGCTGTGGCCAGTTTCTTCTGGGCCAACCGCTTGCTGCCAGCCACGCTCGAGGGCCGGGGGGATTGGGAGGTCAACGTGTTCTTCATCAGCTGGGGCCTGTCGCTGGTGCATGCCGTGCTGCGCAGCGGCCGACGGGCCTGGGCCGAGCAACTGGCGCTGGGGGCATTGGCCTTCGCTCTGCTGCCCCTGCTCAACGCCCTTACCACCGACCGTGGGCTGGGGAACTCGCTGCAGACCGGTGACTGGACCATGGCCGGGTTTGACCTCACGGCACTGGCCAGCGGTGTGTTCCTGGCCTGGCTGGCCAGCAAGATGCTGCGCACCCCCAAGGTGGCCGCCAAGCGCACCCCGCGCGCTGCCCGCAATGCGGCAACCGAACCTGCGGAGGCAAGCTGATGCTGGGCAATGCACTGATCGCTTTCGCCGGCTTCGCAGCCCTGTGCCTGGCCATGGAAAAACACTTCAGCGACCTGCTGGGGCGCAAGCCGCGCCCCGGGCAACTGAAGGCCCTGCAGGTGGCCGGCTGGTTGCTGCTGGTGGTTTCGCTGGTGCTCAGCGTGCACCTGCGTGGCTGGGCCTACGGCTTGGTGGAGTGGGCGGCGGTGATCATGGCGGGCGTGACCTTGTGGGTGTTTGTCTTGCCGTATCAGCCCCGCCTGCTGCTGAAGCTGGCCGCTGTCAGTGTGCTGATGGGGCCGTTATTGGCCCTGTTCGCTGTTTGATGCCGTGGCCCAGCCTGAAGATGAGGTACAACCCGTTGCCGACACCCTCGGCAGCCGGGTGCGCTTCACCCAGGTTTTCATGGCCCAGCGGGCACGCATGGAAGCCTTGGTCAGCCGCCGGGTGGGCTGCCGGGCCACGGCGTCAGACCTGGTCCAGGAGTTGTTCCTGCGCTTCTGGGGGCGGCCCGAAGTCAAGGTAGAAGCGCTCGATACTTACCTGCTGCGCTGCGCCGGCAACCTGGCCATCGACCACCTGCGCAGTGAAGGCAGCCGCGAGCGTGCAGCGGAAGGCGCGTTGCCTGCCGATGAGCACAGCCCGGGCCAAACCCCCGAACAGGCCCTGGAAGTGGCCCACGACCTGCAACGCATCGAGGCCGCCCTGCGGGCGCTGCCCGAACGCACTCGGCAGATCTTCCTCCTCAACCGCGTGCATGGTTGCAAGTACGGCGAGATCGCCAGCGCCATGCAACTGTCCCAGAGCGCCGTGGAAAAGCATATGATGCGCGCCCTGCAAGCGTGCAAGGCCAGTGTTGCCGAGCCCGCGTCCACTCCACGCCGGCCAGGGAGCGCCCACCGATGAGCCGTCTACCGCCGATCACCGACGCGCAGTTCCAGGCCGCCTCGCAGTGGCTGGGCCGCATCAACGAGCAGCCGGCGCAGGCCCAAAGCGCCGCGTTCAGGCGCTGGCTGCTGGCAGACCCCCAGCACCCTGCGGCCTATGCCCAGGCCCAGTCGGCTTGGCACAACAGTGGGCCTGTTGCCGCCGCCCTGGCCGCTGAAGACCAGCACGCCCTGCAAGGCTACCTCGATGCCATGGCCCGGCCTGTGTCGCGGCGGCCCTGGGGGCGTCGGGTGGCCGGGCTGGCGGCTGCGGCGTGCCTGGTGCTGGCGTTGGGCATGGCCGGGGGCTGGCAGCCGGGCTACTGGATTCAGGATTTGCAGGCCGACTACAGCAGCGCCGGGCAGGTGCGGCACGTCACCTTGCCCGACCAGTCCCAGGTGACCCTGGATGCCCACAGTGCGATCGCTGTGCAGTTTGCCCAGGGTCACCGCCGGGTGCGGTTGCTGCATGGCGCTGCGTTCTTCCAGGTGACGCACACCGGCGAGCCGTTTTTGGTCGACGCCGCAGGGGGGCAGGTGCGCGTGCTGGGTACCCAGTTCGAGGTGCGCGACCAGGGTGCGGGGGCGCAGGTGACGGTACGCAGTGGCCGGGTGGCGGTAAGCCCGGCCCAAGGCGCCGCGGGCCGTGAGCTCACGGCCAACCAGCAGGTGATGTACGCCTCTGGCCAGGTCGGCAATACCGTCATGGTCAACAGCGACAACCGCCTGGCCTGGCGCGAGGGCTGGCTGAACTACTCCCAGGCGCCGCTGGCGCAGGTGCTGGACGACCTGAGGCGCTATTACCCCGGGCGAATCCTGCTGCTCGACGATGCCCTGGGGCAACGGCTGGTCAGTGGCAGCTTCCCGGTTGCCGAGCCGATGCTGGCGCTGGACTCCCTCGGCAAGGTGGTGGGCTTCGAGCGGCACACGGTGCTCGGGCGCCTGACCCTGGTCCGCCCGTAGCCGGCTGCGCAAAAAACTTTTGTGTGTGGGGTGAGGTAATCGCTCGCCGCATCCGTGTAATGAGTGGAAGTGCGATTCATTCGCAGTGATTACCCTCTCACAGGTCAGCGTTCATGAAGTTCACCTCGCGTTGCGTTCCCCTCTGGCTTGGCCTTGCCGTGCTGCCGCCGCTCACTGTCGCCCCCTTGGCCAGCGCCGCCGAGCAGTCGCAGGCCTATACCTTTGCCCAACCAGCGCAGCCGCTGGCCCAGGCCCTCAACGCGTTCAGCCGCACCACCGGCCAAAGCGTGCTCTACACCCTGGCGTTGCCGGCGGTACAGGCACCAGCCTTGCAAGGCCGGTTCAGTGCCGAGCAGGCGCTGCAGCAGTTGCTCGGCAGCGCCGGCCTGGCATGGCGCCGCGTGGACGCACGCACGCTCACCGTGGAAGCGGCGGACACATCCGGTGCCCTCAGCCTCCAGGCCACCACCGTCACTTCGCAACTGGACAGCACCAGCTACCAGCCGCCGGCCACTGCATCGATCATGCGGGGGCAGGGGCCCAACCAGGACATCCCCCAGGCCATCAACGTGGTGCCGGCGCAGGTCATCCGCGACCAGGCGCCGCGCAACCTGGACGATGCCCTGGCCAATGTCAGCGGCATCACCCAGGGCAACAACTTCGGTGGCACGGCAGACACCGTGATGAAGCGCGGCTTTGGCGACAACCGCGACGGCTCGATCATGCGCGACGGCATGCCGGTGGTGCAGGGCCGCGCCCTCAATGCCAGCACCGAGCGGGTGGAAGTGCTCAAAGGCCCGGCCTCGCTGCTGTATGGCATCCAGGACCCGGGTGGGGTGATCAACGTGGTCAGTAAACGGCCGCAACTGGAGCAGTACAACGCCCTGACCGTGCGCGGCTCCAGCTATGGCAGCGGCAAGAATGGCAGTGGCGGTGGCTTCGACAGCACCGGTGCACTGGGTGACAGCAACTTCGCCTACCGCCTGATCGCCGATCATGAAGACGAAGACTACTGGCGCAACTACGGCGTGCACCGTGAAACCTTGATAGCGCCTTCGCTGGCCTGGTTGGGCGAGGACACCCAGGTAGTGCTGGCCTACGAGCACCGGGAGTTTCTCTCGCCGTTCGACCGCGGCACGGCCTTCGGCAATGATGGGCACCCGCTGAACATCCCGGCCACCCGGCGCCTGGATGAGCCATTCAATGACATGCAGGGGCGCTCGGACCTGTACCGGCTGGAGGTGGACCACCAGCTCGCCGACGACTGGAAGCTGCACCTGGGCTACAGCTTCAACCGCGAAACCTACGACGCCAGCCAGGTGCGCGTCACCGGCATCAACACGCGCAATGGCACGCTCACCCGCAGCATCGACGGTACCCAGGGCGCCATGAGCCGCGACCAGTTCGTGACCCTGAGCCTGGCCGGCAATGTGCAACTGGCCGGCATGCAGCATGACCTGCTGTTCGGCGTGGACCACGAAGACCGCAAGATCTACCGGGCCGACCTGATCCGCCAGACCCCCAAGTCGGTGTTCAGCTACCTGAACCCGGTGTATGGGCGTGAAGTGGAGGGCACCACTGTGCGCGCCAGCGACAGCGACCAGACCGACAAGCTGCGCACCGACGCGGTATTCCTGCAGGACGCGCTGCACCTGGACGACCACTGGATCCTGGTGGCGGGTGGGCGCTTCCAGCAGTACGACCAGTACGCCGGTCGCGGCCGCCCGTTCAAGGCCAACACCGATATCAGCGGCCAGACCTGGGTGCCCCACGCCGGTATCGTCTACAAGGTGGACGAACAGCTGTCGTTCTATGGCAGCTACAGCGAGTCGTTCAAGCCCAATTCCACCATCGCGCCGCTGGCCGGCAATGTGGTGCTGGACTCAGCAATCGCGCCGGAAGAGGGCAAGTCCTGGGAGCTGGGCGCCAAGCTCGATGTGCCTGGCCGCATCACCGGCACCCTGGCGCTGTTCGATATCACCAAGCGCAACGTGCTGGTGTCCAACTTCGACTCCACCACCCGCGAGACGGTGTACAGCAATGCCGGCGAAGTCAGTTCGCGTGGCGTCGAGCTCGACCTAACCGGCCAGTTGAGCGAGCGGTGGAGCCTGATCGGCAGCTACGCCTTCACCGACGCCAAGGTGACAAAAGACCCGGCCCTGGAAGGTAACCGCTTGCAGAACGTGGCCCGGCATGGGGCTTCGCTGTCGGCGGTGTACGACTTCGGCAACCTGTTCGGTGGCGACAACCTGCGGGTGGGCGCGGGGGCGCGGTATGTTGGCGAGCGCCCGGGCAACGCCACCAACACCTTTGACCTGCCGTCCTACACCGTGGCCGATGCCTTTGCCAGCTACGAAACCAGACTGGACGAGCACAAGGTGCGCCTGCAACTGAACGTGAAGAACCTGTTCGACAAGGTGTACTACAGCTCGGCGGTTAACCAGTACTTCGTCGCCCTCGGCGATGCCCGGCAGGTCAGCCTGTCCAGCACGCTGGAGTTCTAAGGCGCGCTTGCCCGCCTCGGTTCAGCGGCTGAACGCCCGCCGGTATTCGCCAGGTGTCGCCCCCAGCGCCTGGCGAAAGCGGTTGGTGAAGTGGCTGGCGCTGGCAAAGCCGCAGGCCATGGCCACGTCGCCCAGTGGCGTGTCGCCCAGGCGCAGCAGCTGGCAAGCCCGTTGCAGCCGGCGGGCCAGCAGGTACTGGTGCGGGGGGAGCCCGAAACTGGTGCGGAACATGCGCGCGAAATGGTATTCGGACAGGTTGCAGCGCACGGCCAGCTCGCCCAGGGTGAGGGGCTGGGCCAGGTGCGCCTCGATGTAGTCGATCAGCTGGCGCCGCAGGTTCGGCGCCAGCCCCCCTTTAAGCCGCAACCCATCACGCACCCCCACCTGGCTGAGCAGGGCGTGGTCCACCACTTCGTGTGCAAGGCTGCTGGCCAGCAGGCGTTCTGCAGGTTCGTCCCAACCCAGCTGTATGAGCTGGCGAAACCGCCGGGCCTGCTGCGGGTCGTCCGTGAAGGTGGCCTCCTGCAACTGCAGCTCACGCGGTTCACGGTCGAGCAGGCGCACGCAGCCCAGGGCGTACTGCGCCTCGCTCACATACAGGTGGGCGACACGAATGGTGCCATTGATCACCCAGTTTGACTCATGCCCGGCCGGGAGTATGCACAGCTTGTCCGGTGCGCCTTTGTCTGCCGGGCGCTGGCGGCGGAAGGTGCCGGTGCCATCGTCGATGTAGCACGACAAGGTGTGATGGCTGGGCGCCTGGTAGTCGCGAGCGTCGTCGCGGTTGTGCCACAGCGCAGCCGCCAAGCCGTCACCCAGGTGCGCGCTGAGTTCCAGCCGGGCATTGGGCGAGGCATGCATGGCATTGAACACGTGCAGCTGGTCGAGTGGGGTCATGGGCAATTCCTCTTGCCAGCCATCCTACTGAGCCTGGGGCAGGCTTACAGCTACCTGCGCAACAAATGCGCAAGTTTATGCAAGCCGCAATGGGCTATCCGGATGAAACTCGCATCTGGGAGATAACCCTGCTCTCGCCTTCTGTGGGAGCGGGTTTACCCGCGAAGCGGGCAGCGCAGTGTATGGCACCGGCTTTGCCGGTGTTCGCGGCTGAAGCCGCTCCCACAGTGATTGCGTCAACTTTGAGATTTGGTGGAACACAGTTGCCCCACAGTGATTGCGGCCACTTTGAGATTTCGTGCAAGGCAGCGCAATGCGGTCCCCGAATTGATCCCCACCGCCTGAGGCCCCTGATGAACCTGTCACTCTACCTGCTCACCGTCCTGATCTGGGGCACCACCTGGATCGCGCTCAAACTTCAACTGGGCGTGGTCGCCATCCCGGTATCCATCGTCTACCGCTTTGCCCTCGCCGGGCTGATCCTGTTCGCCGTGCTGTTGCTCACCCGCAAGCTGCAAGCCATGAACCGCCGTGGTCACTGGCTGTGCCTGGCCCAGGGTGTGTGCCTGTTCTGCGTCAACTTCATCTGTTTTCTCAGCGCCAGCCAATGGATCGCCAGCGGCCTCATCGCGGTGGTGTTTTCCACTGCCACGCTGTGGAACGCGCTCAACGCCCGCTTGTTCTTCGGCCAGAAGATCGCTGCCAATGTGCTCGGCGGTGGGGCGTTGGGGCTAGCCGGCCTGGGGCTGTTGTTCTGGCCGGAGCTCTCGCACCATGCCGCCAGCCGTGAAACCTTGTACGGCATGGCCCTGGCGCTGCTGGGCACCCTGTGCTTCTCGGCAGGCAACCTGTTGTCGAGCATGCAGCAGAAGGCCGGGCTCAAGCCGATGACCACCAATGCCTGGGGCATGATGTACGGGGCCGGGATGCTGGCGGTGTTCTGCGTGCTGGCCGGCGTGCCGTTCACCCTGGACTGGAGCACGCGGTACATCGGTTCGTTGCTGTACCTGGTGGTGCCGGGTTCGGTGATCGCCTTTACGGCCTACCTCACGCTGGTCGGGCGCATGGGGCCGGAGCGTGCGGCCTATTGCACGGTGCTGTTCCCCTTGGTGGCGCTGAACGTGTCTGCAGCGGTGGAGGGGTATCAGTGGACGCCGCCCGCGCTGCTGGGCCTGGTGGCGGTGATGGCAGGCAATGTGCTGGTGTTTCGCAAGCCCAGGGCCAGGGTGGCCCCGGGCGTGCCGAGGTCGGTATAGAACGGCCGTTCAGCTTTTCCACACCTGCGGGTTCACCAGGTCCTGGGGGCGCTCGCCCAGCAGGGCTGCCCGCAGGTTGTCGATGGCGCGGTTGGCCATGGCTTCGCGGGTTTCTGCCGTGGCGGAGCCAATGTGCGGCAAGGTCAGGGCATTGGGCAGTTTGAACAGCGGCGAGTCGGCCAGCGGCTCTTTCTCGTACACATCCAGCCCGGCGCCGCGAATGGTGCCGTTTTGCAGTGCATTGATCAGTGCCGCCTCGTCCACCACCGGCCCGCGGGCGATGTTGATCAGGAACGCGCTGGGCTTCATCAGCTGCAGTTCCCGTGCGCCGATCAGCTTGCGGGTGGCATCGGACAACGGCACCACGATGCAGACAAAATCGGCTTCGGCCAGCAACTGGTCCAGGCTGCGGAACTGCGCGCCCAGTTCCTGTTCCAGTGCGCTCTTGCGGCTGTTGCCTGCGTAGATTACCTGCATGTTGAAACCGAACCGGCTGCGGCGGGCAATGGCGGCACCGATGTTGCCCAGGCCGACGATACCCAGGGTCTTGCCGTGCACGTCGCTGCCGAACTGCGCCGGCCCCACGGTCGCCTGCCAGTTGCCGGCCTTGGTCCAGGCATCCAGTTCAGCGGTACGCCGGGCACAGCCCATGACCAGCGAAAACCCCAGGTCGGCGGTGCTCTCGGTCAATACATCCGGGGTGTTGGTCAGGGCAATGCCGCGCTCGTTGAAATAGTCCAGGTCGTAGTTGTCGTAGCCCACCGACACACTGGACACCACCTCCAGCTTGCCTGCGCCCTCCAGCTGCGCCCGCCCCAGCTTGCGGCCCACACCGATCAGGCCATGGGCTTCAGGCAGCGCTTCGTTGAACTGGGCACTGATGTCGCCGAGCTTGGGGTTGGGCACGATCACGTTGAAGTCATGCTGCAGGCGCTCGGCCATTGCTGGCGTGATGCGGCTGAAGGCCAGGACAGTCTTTTTCATCGAAACACCCTTCGGACGGAAAGCTACAAGCTACAAGCTGCAAGCTGCAAGCTGCAAGCTGCAAGTTGGAAGCGGCAAGGTGAAGCGTGATTGGGTTGGAGAGGGCCGCCAGGCGGCCTTTAGTTGGCGATCATGACCTGGTGGGTTTTCAGGTCGGCTTCGTGGGCAGCAAGGATTTCGGGTAGGGAGTTGCGCAGGTATTCCACCCAGGTCTTGATCTTGGCGTCCAGGTATTGGCGCGAGGGGTAGATGGCGTACAGGTTCAGTTCCTGCAGGCGGTACTCCGGCAGGATGCGCACCAGGCTGCCGTTGCGCAGGCCTTCGATGGCCGAGTAGATCGGCAGCACCCCCACGCCCATGCCGCTGCGGATGGCCGTGCGCATGGCGTCGGCGGTGTTGACCATGAACGGCGAACTGGTGACGTTGACCATCTCCTGGCCCTCCGGGCCGTCGAACAGCCATTTCTCCAGCGGGATCACCGGGCTGACCATGCGCAGGCAGGCGTGCCTGAGCAGGTCCGCGGGCTTTTGCGGCACGCCGTGGCGGGCGATGTACCCAGGTGAGGCGCACACGATGCTGTAGGTGATGCCCAGCCGTTGCGACACGAAGCCAGAGTCCGGCAGCTCCGTGGCCAGCACGATGGACACGTCGTAGCCCTCGTCGAGCAGGTCGGGTACCCGGTTGGCCATGGTCAGGTCGAAGGTGACGTCCGGGTGCGACTCGCGATAGCGCGCAATGGCGTCCACCACGAAGTGCTGGCCCACCCCGGTCATCGAATGCACTTTCAGTTGCCCGGCCGGGCGGGCGTGGGCGTCACTGGCCTCGGCCTCGGCCTCTTCCACGTAGGCCAGAATCTGTTCGCAGCGCATCAGGTAGCGCTTGCCGGCTTCGGTCAGCGCAATGCGGCGGGTAGTGCGGTTGAGCAGCCGGGTTTGCAGGTGGGCCTCCAGGTTGGAAACCGCCCGCGACACGTTCGCGGTGGTGGTATCCAGCTGGCCCGCTGCGGCAGTGAAACTGCCAAGCTGGGCAACGCAACTGAACGCACGCATGTTTTGCAGGGTGTCCATGGGTAACTCTCGATGTAGAGGACAAAATTGTGTCACGAAGTCATGCGCAGGAGATGAAAATTGCCTACGACCAAAGGCGGATTATCGCTGTTTTGGTAACAAAGATTCGCAGGAAACAGCGCTTATCGCCAGTGCGGCCGCCCCCTAGAATTGCGCGGCCCCTCCACCTTTTCCTCGGGATACCGCAGCTGTGCCGCGTCGCCTCAACAGAACGCTCCATGCGTTCAGTGCCTGTGCCCTTGCCCTCTGTTTGAGTGGCTGTATCGGAACCTGGGGCATCGCCCCGCAAACCAAGACGCTGCAAGCCAACACCCTCACCACGGATGAGGCCATACAGCAAGCTGCCAGCGACGCCCACTGGCCCGACCAGCAATGGTGGCATGCCTATGCTGACCCGCAACTGGACCACTGGATCGCCCTGGCCCTGGCCGGCAGCCCAAGCCTGGCCATGGCGGCGGCGCGAGTGCGCCAGGCCCGGGCCATGGCCGGCATCGCCGAGTCGGCAGAGCAACTGCAAGGCAATGGCCAGGCTGCACTCAAGCGCCACAACTGGCCCGAGGATCAATTCTACGGGCCTGGCGCATTGTCGGGTGCCAACACCTGGGACAACCAGGCGGCCCTGGGTCTAAGCTATGCCCTGGACCTGTGGGGGCGGGAGCGCAACGCCAGCGAGCAGGCGGTGGACCAGGTACACGTGAGCGTGGCCGAGGCCCGCCAGGCGCAGCTGGAACTGCAGCACAATGTGGTGCGCGCCTACATCCAGTTGAGCCTGCACTTTGCCCAGCGCGACATCGTCAAGGCCGAGCTTGCCCAGCAACAGCAAATTCTGGCCCTGGCCCAACGCCGCCTGGATGCCGGTATCGGCACTCACTTCGAGGTCAGCCAGGCCGAAGCGCCGTTGCCGGAAACCCATCGTCAGCTCGACAGCCTCGACGAAGCCATTGCCCTGGCACGCAACCAGCTGGCTGCCCTGGCGGGCAAGGGGCCGGGGGAGGGCGCCCAGTTGCAGCGCCCCAGCCTGGCCCTGGCTGCACCCTTGAAGCTGCCCTCGACGCTGCCCGCCGAACTGGTCGGTCAGCGGCCTGATGTGGTTGCCAGCCGCTGGCAGGTGGCTGCACAGGCGCGCGGCATCGATGTGGCCCACGCCGGCTTCTTCCCCAACGTCGACCTGGTGGGCAGCCTGGGCTTCATGGCCACCGGTGGTGGCGCGCTGGCGTTCCTCACCGGGCGCAAGTTCAACTACACCATTGGCCCCGCCGTCACCTTGCCGGTGTTCGACGGTGGCCGCTTGCGCGCGCAACTGGGTGCCGCTTCGGCGGGCTACGACATGGCCGTGGCGCGCTATAACCAGAACGTGGTGGATGCGCTCAAGGGTGTCTCCGACCAGCTGATCCGCCGCGAGTCGATGGAGGCGCAGGCGCACTTCGCGGCCGAGTCGGTGGCGGCTGCGCAGAAAACCTACGACATCGCCACGGTAGCGTTCAAGCGCGGCCTCACCGACTACCTGAACGTACTCAACGCGCAGACGTTGCTGTTCCGCCAGCAGCAGGTGCAGCAGCAGGTGCAGGCCGCGCGACTGGTTGCCCATGCCGACCTGGTTACCGCCCTGGGCGGTGGCCTGCAGGCCGGTAGGGATGTGCCCGACGAACAGCGCCAGGCGGCGCCGGAAACCCCGGCCACCCTGGCGATCCTCAACCCCAGAAGGGGCCGTGCAGAATGAGCGCTGCCAGCTTGCCCCTGCGCTGGCTGCAACGCCTGGAGTGGCGACGAGGCTTTTTTGCCTGGGTGCGTACGGACGGCGTCACCTGGGTGTACATCTTCAAGGTGCTGGCGGCGGCCTTCATCACTCTGTGGCTGGCCATGCGCCTGGAGCTGCCGCAGCCGCGCACGGCCATGATCACGGTGTTCATCGTCATGCAGCCGCAAAGCGGGCATGTGTTCGCCAAGAGCTTCTATCGGGTGCTGGGCACCCTGGCAGGTTCTGCCATGATGGTGACGCTGATGGCCATCTTCCCGCAGAACACCGAGCTGTTCCTGCCCAGCCTGGCGCTGTGGGTGGGCCTGTGTTCAGCAGGTGCCATGCGCTACCGCACTTTCCAGGCTTACGGGTTCGTGCTGGCCGGCTACACCGCCGCCATGATCGGCCTGCCAGTGCTGCAGCACCCGGATCAAGCCTTCATGGCGGCCATGTGGCGGGTGCTGGAAATTGCCCTGGGCATCCTGGTGTCCACATTCGTCAGTGCTGCGGTGCTGCCACAGTCCGCCAGCGCCGCCATGCGCAACGCCCTCTACCAGCGTTTTGGCGTGTTCGCCGCTGTAGTGGTGGAGGCGTTGCGGGGCGACAGCCAGCGCGACCGTTTTGAAAGCAGCAACGTGCGTTTCGTTGCCGAGGCGGTAGGCCTGGAGAGCCTGCGTAACGTCACCGCCTTCGAGGACCCCCACATGCGCCGGCGCAGTGGCCGCCTGGTGCGCATGAACAGCGAGTTCATGGCCATCACCACGCGCTTCAACGCCCTGCATCGCCTGATCGAACGCCTGCGTGCCCGGGGGCCGTCGCAAATTGTCGGCGCCATCGAGCCCGGCCTGCAGACCTTGGTCGAGTTGCTGCAGCCCTATGTGAACCGCGCCCTGACCGACGCCGACGCGCTGCGCCTGACCCTGGAGCTGGGGGCCTACCGGGAGGGCCTGCAGGCCCAGGTACGCAGCCTGCGCGCCGAGTACCTCGCCACCGAACCCGGTGAAGCGGACCTGCTGGATTTCCACACCGCGTTCGAGTTGCTGTACCGCTTCGTCGACGAGATGTACAGCTACGCCGAAACCCATGCGTCGCTGGCCGTGCACAAGCACGAGCGCGAGCAGTGGGACGAGCCTTACGTGGCGCAGACCAGTTGGCTGGTGTCGCTGGCGGCCGGGCTGCGGGCATCGGCGGTGCTGTTGCTGCTGGGCAGCTACTGGTTGCTGAGCGACTGGCCCAGCGGGGCCATGATGACCTTGATCGCCACGGTCACGGTGGGCCTGTCTGCCGCATCGCCCAACCCCAAGCGGCTGTCCTTCCAGATGGCCTGCGGCACGGCCATCGGCGCGGTGGTGGGCTTCTTCGAAACCTTTTTCGTCTTCCCCTGGATCGACGGCTTCCCGTTGCTGTGCATGGTATTGGCGCCAGTGTTCGTGCTAGGGGCGTTTCTGTCGTCGCGCCCGGCTTACGCGGGCTACGGTATCGGCCTGCTGGTGTTCTTCGCCATCGGTTCGGTGCCCAACAACCTGACGGTGTATGACCCGTACAGCTTCATCAACGACTACATCGCCATGGTTATCGGCATGTTCGTGTGCGCCGCCGCCGGGGCGATCATCCTGCCGCCCAACAGCCGCTGGCTGTGGAGCCGCCTGGAGCAGGCACTGCGCGAGCAGGTGCTGTTCGCCATCAGCGGTCGGCTGCGCGGCATCGGCACGGCCTTCGAAAGCCGCACCCGCGACCTGTTGCACCAGGCCTACGGCCTTGCTGCTGGCAAGCCGCAGGTGCAGAGCCAGTTGATGGGCTGGATGTTCACCGTGCTGGAAATCGGCCATGCGGTCATCGAGCTGCGCAAGGAGCAGGACCGCGCGCCGGTGCACCCGGCCTATGCCGAATCGCAGCCGTGGCGCCAGGCGATCCGGGTGATGGGGCGGGCGCTGGCACGGCTGTTCCTGCAGCCCAATGCCAGCAACCATGAGCGGGCCCTGGTGGCGGTCGACCATGCCATTTCGCGGGTGCAGGCCACCGATGAGCCCTTCGCCCGGCACTTCGACACCTCGGTGCTGCGCCGTGCGCAAAGCTACCTGCACTTCATTCGCTCGTCTCTGCTCGACCCACTGTCACCGCTGGCCCCGGACAAAGGTGTGCACCATGCCCCGTGAAATTGCCTTCCATGGCGTCTATATGCCCACCCTGACACTGATGTTCCTGTTTGCGCTGGGCTTGGCCTGGGGCCTGGACCGGTTCATCGCCAGCCACGATGGCTACCGTTTCTTCTGGCACCCGGCGCTGTTGCGCCTGAGCCTGTTCGTCTGCCTGTTCGGCGCCTTGGCGCTGTCGCTCTATTGGTGAGAAACCTTCAATGAAAAAGTTCTTCAGCCTGGTCGCCACTCTGTTGGTGCTGACTGCTGCGGTGGTGATCGGTCGTCAGCTGTGGCTGCACTACATGACCACGCCCTGGACCCGGGATGGCCGTGTGCGTGCCGACATCATCAACGTCGCTGCCGATGTGCCGGGGTATGTGGTGGATGTGCCGGTCAAGGATAACCAGCGGGTGAAGAAGGGCGATGTGCTGATCCAGATAGACCCGGCGCATTACCAGGTGGCGGTCGACCAGGCCAAGGCGCTGGTGGCCTCGCGCAAAGCGACGTGGGAGATGCGCAGGGTCAACGCCAGGCGCCGTGCGGACATGGACAACCTGGTCATCTCCAAGGAAAGCCGCGACGATGCGAGCAACATCGCCAGTTCGGCGCTGGCCGATTACCAGCATGCTCAGGCGCAGTTGGCGGCAGCGGAGCTGAACCTCAAGCGTACGCAGATCGTGGCGACGGTGGATGGCTACGTGACCAACCTGAATGTGCACAGGGGGGATTATGCGCGTACGGGGGAGGCGGTGATGGCGGTGGTGGATGAGCACTCGTTCTGGGTGTATGGGTTTTTCGAGGAAACCAAGTTGCCGCATGTGAAAGTGGGGGACCCGGCGGAGTTGCAGATGATGAGTGGGGTGCGGTTGGAGGGGCATGTGGAGAGTATTGCCCGGGGTATCTATGATCGGGACAACCCGCAGAGCCGTGAGTTGGTGGCTGATGTGAACCCGACGTTCAACTGGGTGCGGTTGGCGCAGCGGGTGCCGGTGCGGATTCATATTGATAGTGTGCCGGAGGGGTTTTTGTTGGCGGCGGGGACTACGTGTACGGTGGTGGTGACGCCGCTCTAGTGTTATGGATCGCCATATATGTTCTTTGGGTTGGTTTTGATAATGTGGATAGTCCATTTGCGATGGGGACGCTTGATCAACTTTTCGCGCTTACGGCGGAAAGGTGATTAAGCGCCACTTGCGTAAAAGAATGTCTGCCCGGTGTGTCCGTCCACGCTTTTTAAGTTTTAAGTTGTTTGCTGTTCGTGGGTTTTCATGGCAAGCATAGTCCATATGCGATGGTGACGCTTATTCACCTTTTCGCCCTTACGGCGAGTCACTTTTTGTCAAACGCGACAAAAAG